>DEBN01000018.1 GCA_002348825.1 Gammaproteobacteria bacterium UBA2955 | reverse complement strand
GCAGGCCCCGCTTGTCGACCTGGCTGCCGTCTTTTGTTCGAAACTGAGTCCAGGGCGCTCGAGCCCCGAGGCTCTGCTCCAGCGGCGTGTTAAATCACCAGTGCGTCCATAAAGTCCTGAACAGGGGTGTTGTCAAAAGCTTCGCTGTCGTTACACATCTGCAACACTGCATTGACCTGGTTCGCCGGAAACCGGACAGCCAGGTTTTCTTTGAATTTTTCCTGCAACAGAGGCATGCCCTCGGCGCGCCGAAATTTATGACCAATCGGGTACTCAACCTCTACTTTTTCTGTCGTCGAACCGTCTTTGAAGTGTATTTGAATCGCATTGGCGATCGAGCGCTTATCAGTTTCGTGGTATTCGCGACTGTAGCGTTCGTCTTCCTCTACGGACATGAGGTCGCGCAACATATCCACCCGTGGGTCATTTGCGACGTTTTCTTCATAATCCTCAGCAACCAAGTTCCCCTTCAATAGACCAATAGCGGTCATATACTGCAAGCAGTGGTCCCTATCCGCAGGGTTGTTGAGGGCGCCGGTTTTACTGATGATGCGAATCGCAGACTCATGGGTCGACAGGACTATTTTCGAAATATCGTCCAACCGGTCGATTATCTGAGGATGCAGCTTGACCGCCGCCTCTACCGCCGTTTGCGCATGAAACTCGGCCGGAAATGAAATTTTGAACAGAACGTTTTCCATCACATAGGAGCCGTAGGGCCGCTGAAACTTGAACGGTTCGCCCTTAAACGACACATCGTAGAAACCCCAAGTCGGTGCTGATAGCGCACTCGGATAGCCGATCTCCCCTTTTAGAACCAGCATTGCGAGTCTGACCGCGCGCGACGTCGCGTCTCCGGCGGCCCAAGATTTACGCGGCCCAGCGTTTGGCGCGTGCCGATAGGTCCTAAGGCTCGACCCGTCGAGCCAAGCATGCGAAACCGCATCCACCACCTGTTCTTTGCTCCCGCCCAGCATTGCGGTGACCACAGCCGTAGTGGCAACGCGTACCAGCAACACATGATCCAATCCGACCCTGTTGAAGCTGTTTTCCAAAGCAAGGCAGCCTTGAATCTCGTGCGCTTTAATCATCGCGACCAAAACATCTCGCATGGTCAGAGGCGCAAGGCCAGCCGCAACGTTATTGCGCGAGATGTAATCGGCAACAGCTAAAATGCCGCCCAAGTTGTCCGACGGGTGACCCCATTCTGCTGCAAGCCATGTGTCGTTAAAATCCAGCCAACGAATCATGCAACCGATATCCCAAGCCGCTTTTACCGGATCCAGTTGAAACTGTGTTCCTGGGACTCGCACGCCGTTCGGCACCACGGTGCCTGGCACGATCGGCCCAAGATGCTTTGAACACTCTGGAAATTTTTGAGCCAACAAGCCACAACCGAGAGTGTCCATAAGACAGAATCTAGCGGTCTCCAATGCCGTTGCGCTGTCGATCTGGTAATCCATAACGTAGTCGGCAATAGCAACCATCTCTTCATCGGCTGCAGGTCTCTCGTTCAAGTCAAAGTTATTGCTCATCTCACTCCTATGAGTCATTCAAATTTTTGTTATTCCACGGACTATAGCAAAAAACCTTTATCACCTCGCCGAGATTGGCCCGACCACTCTAGGTTCTTCACCGACATAGTCCGCGCTGGGGCGGATAATTCGGTTGTTCTCGCGCTGTTCCATAACATGTGCGGTCCAGCCGGAAACTCTCGAGCAAACAAAAATCGGCGTAAACAACTTTGTTGGTATGCCCATAGCGTTGTAAGCAGAGGCGTGGAAAAAATCTGCGTTAGCAAACAACTCTTTCTCATCCCACATCAATTTTTCAATGGCACAGGACACCGGATAAAGCACTGTATCGCCCACATCATCGGCAAGCTTTTCCGCCCACTGTTTAATGATGACATTGCGCGGATCGCTGGTGCGGTATATCGCGTGACCAAAGCCCATAATCTTATCTTTGCGTTCCAACATGCCGCGCACACCTTCGGTGGCCTCTGCTGGCGTTGCGAACTGCTCAATCAATTCCATAGCGGCTTCGTTCGCACCGCCATGTAATGGACCCCGCAGCGAACCTATTGCCCCGGTCACACACGAATGCATGTCGGACAGCGTCGACGCACAGACGCGAGCGGTGAAAGTGGACGCGTTGAACTCATGCTCGGCATACAGGATTAACGACGTATCCATAACGCGCTGATGCAGTTCATTGGGCGACCCGCCACTCAATGTGCGCAGAAAATGGCCAGCCAATGACGGCTCGTCAGTCACAGTATCGATGCGCACACCGTCATGACTGTAGCGATACCAATAATTGATAATCCCAGGTAGCGCTCCCAACAGTCGGTCAGCGGTTCGCTGCTGATTTGTAAAATCACCCTCGGGTTCCAAATTGCCGAGCATCGAGCAGCCGGTACGCATTACATCCATGGGATGCGCGTCCGCAGGGATACGCTCCAGCACCTCTAACAGAGCTGCCGGTAACTCTCGGTTCGCTTTAAGCACTTCGCGGTAACCATCCAGCTCCTGCTGGTTGGGTAAGTGACCGTGAAAAATGAGATAAGCAACTTCTTCAAAGCAGGTATTCTCCGCGAGATCCGTTATGTCGTAACCGCGATAAGTCAGGCCGGTGCCTGAGACACCCACCGTGCACAAGGCCGTGCTGCCGGCACTCTGACCACGCAAACCAGCGCCACCAAGTTTTTTATCCACCATGATTATTCTCCTCTTGTACTCTCGCTAAAGAATCTAAACTTCTTCTATACGTTAACTACGCTAACCAGCTTGTTCGGCGAACAGGCGATCCAACTTCTTTTCATATTCGTGATACCCAAGGAAATCGTAAAGTTCCATACGCGTCTGCATAGTGTCCACAACGGCCGCTTGGGTACCCTGTTGACGAATTTCTCTGTATACGTTCAGGGCCGCTTTGTTCATAGCGCGAAAAGCAGACAGCGGATAAAGCGCCATATCTATACCGACTCCGGCCAACTCTTCCGTGGTGTACAGCGGTGTTTGCCCAAATTCAGTAAGATTAGCCAACACCGGTATCCCAGCCGCTTTGACGATGGAGCGGTACATCTCAATCTCAGTCATGGCTTCAGCAAAAATCGCATCGGCACCCGCCTCGGCAAAAGCGCCAGCCCGCTCTACCGCGGCGTCGAAGCCGTCCACCGAGAGGGCATCGGTACGCGCCATAACCACAAAATTCCCATCCGTCTTCGCGTCGACGGCCGCTTTGATTCGATCCACCATTTCTGCGATCGAGACAATAGCTTTGTTAGGACGGTGCCCGCAGCGCTTTTGCGCGACTTGATCTTCGATGTGTACCGCGGCGGCACCCGCAGCCGTCATATCTCGAACGGTGCGCGCGATATTAAAGGCGCCGCCCCAGCCGGTATCAATGTCTACAAGCAGCGGTACGTCGGTGGCTGCAGTAATGCGACGCACATCCTCCAATACGTCGTTGAGTGAGGTCATACCTAGATCGGGCAGCCCATAGGAGGCATTCGCGACCCCACCGCCAGACAAATAAATCGCTTTGTAACCTACTTGCTCGGCCATAAGGGCGGTATAAGCGTTAATCGTGCCCGGAATCTGTAATGGCGACTCATCGGCGCACGCCGCACGAAACTTCGCTCCCTGACTCATAATCTCTTCCTGTGTTCAGTTTTCAGCATCCGTTATTCTACCTCGAACAGACGAACGCTGAGACAGCTATTGCGCAAGATATACACGAGTTATGACTCAGTAATGAGCGTCTTTAACTCGTCATAATCTCGGGCCAGGGGGTATTGCGGGTAAAGTTCACGCACATTATCGGGTGCCTGAAAAAAGATCCCGCGATCGGCCTCTTCCAGCATAGACACATCGTTAAAGGAATCTCCCGCGGCAACGACCCGAAGGTCTAAGGACTTAAAGGCTTTGACCGAGCAGCGCTTGGGGTCTGTCTGACGTAATTTGAAACCAACGATCCGGTCCCGCTCAATAACCAACCGGTGACACAATAAAAATGGTTGCTGCAACTGCGCCATCAAAGGCGCTGCAAACTCGTAAAACGTATCGGAGATGATCGCCACCTGATAATGCAGTCGCGCCCACTGTAAAAATTCGCAGGCTCCCGGTAGCGGTTGCAGCTTCGCTATCTGTGCCTGCACATCCGACAAGGTAATCGCGTGCTGCGCCAGCAACTCCAAGCGATAATTCATAAGATCTTCGTAAACAGGGATATCTCTCGTGGTCTTCAGTAAACCATCTACTTGTGTCGCCTTAGCTACCGCCTGCCAAACTTCGGGAACCAGAACGCCTTCGAGATCCAAACACAATACGTCCACTGCGATCCTT
>DEBN01000134.1:2750-4975 GCA_002348825.1 Gammaproteobacteria bacterium UBA2955 | reverse complement strand
AATGAAGGGCTGCGTAACCAAATCAGCAAGCGCGAGATGTTCGAAGTCATTTCTGGTGAGCGCGATCAGTTGATGGATGAGCTCCGCAAAGATCTGGACAGCGTCATGCGCGAGTCTGTGGGCGTCGAAGTTATCGACGTACGGGTAAAGAAAATCGATCTGCCAGCTGAAGTCTCGTCAACGGTATATGAACGTATGAATTCTGAGCGTGACATTGAGGCCCGACAGTACCGTGCAGAGGGCCAGGAGCAGGCCCTGGCTATTCGCGCTAAAGCCGATCGCGACGCGGTGGTGCTCGAAGCTGAGGCGTATCGAGAGAGCGAACAGCTGCGCGGTGATGGCGACGCGAAAGCCGCCGAGCAATACGCGTCTGCCTACAATAAAGACCCCGAATTCTATGAGTTCTACCGCAGCATAAATGCGTACAGCGAAGTGTTCGCCAACAAAAGCGATTTGCTAGTGCTCGATCCGAACAGCGAATTCTTTAAGTATCTGCAAGACGGCAACGCTAAAAACTAGCTCCTCGTTTAGTGATAACGATGTAATGAAAACCTATTGGCGGCTGCCCAAGGGGGTAGACGAACTGTTGCCTCCGCGCGCGTGGGACCTCGAACTCCTGCGCCGCCGAGTACTTGATGTTTTTAATCAATGGGGATTCGACTATATCGATCCACCGTTAATCGAGTATTTAGATGCCTTGCTGGTGGGCAGTGGTGAAGATCTTGATCTGCAGACGCTAAAGGTAGTGGATCAGATCTCGGGCCGGCAGCTCGGAGTGCGCGCTGACATGACCTCCCAAGCTGTGCGTGTGGACGCTCACAGTGTGGTAACCGATGGCGTGCAACGCCTTTGTTACGCTGGCCCAGTGGTGTTCGCTAATCCGGCGTCGACGCAGACCTCGAGGGTGCAGCTGAAGGCAGGGGCAGAAATTTTCGGCGCTCCTAGCATCGACGCCGATGTGGAAGTCGTCGGTTTAATGCTCGAAGCTCTAAGGGTCGCGCAAATACATGCGCCTGTGGTGTTGCTCGGGCACATGGGCATTTATCGCCAACTTGTCGCAGAGTTATTGCGAACGGGTGATTTAGTGTCCGATCATCAGGCGCAGTTGTTCAGTAGCGTGCAGCGCAAAGCCGAATCCGACATCCGCGCATTGCTGGCTGGGAGCGCTCTTTGCGACATGATGGTCGCCCTGCCTACGCTTATGGGCCAGCCCGACGTCTTAACCGAAGCTCGTCAGGTGTTAGCTGATGCGCCCAAGGGCGTATTGAGTAAGCTGGATGAATTGGCGTTGTTTGCCGAGCGCGTGAGCGTGCACAGTGCGGCTGAAATACGCATAGATGTAGCGGAGCTCTCGGGTTATGGCTATCACAACGGTGCGGTGTTTGCGGTTTACCATCCAGAACACGGGCGTGCGTTGGCTCAAGGTGGACGCTACGATGGCGTAGGTGAGGCGTATGGTCGTGCGCGTGCCGCCACCGGTTTCGATATGAATTTAAAGCAATTGCTGACCTCTAATGAGAATCAATCCGAGACGATTTTTGCGCCGTTGCTGCCGCAGCAGGAACTGCGAGAGTCTCAAGGTCAGCAAGTTGCCACGTTGCGCGCGTCGGGGTTGCGGGTGGTGAGCGGCTTGTCCGAAGACGATGCCGCGCCCCCCGGTTGTACCCGTCAATTGAGCTATGTTGATGGAGAGTGGCAGGTGCTGAGTCTTTGACCTGTGCGCAAAAGCGCAGTTGCGAAGTGCAAAAGATCGTTTACGAATAGGGCAGTAATATGGGACGTAGCGTAGTCGTCATCGGTACTCAATGGGGTGATGAGGGAAAGGGCAAGATTGTTGACTGGTTGACTGACGAAGTTACCGCCGTTGTGCGCTTTCAGGGAGGTCACAATGCAGGCCATACTCTCGTAATAGACGGCGAAAAGACCGTTTTACACGTGATTCCGTCGGGCATTTTGCACGACGATGTGCAATGCATAATTGGTAATGGCGTCGTGCTTGAGCCCCACGAGTTGCTCAAGGAGGTTAAAGCGCTGGAAGTGCGCGGCGTGCCGGTACGCGATCGGTTAAAAATCTCCCCTGCCTGTCCGTTGATTCTTCCCCACCATGTGCAGCTCGATCTAGCTCGAGAGGAAGCCCGTGGTAGCAAAAAAATCGGCACCACGGGCCGTGGTATTGGTCCCGCGTATGAAGACAAGGCTGCGCGTCGAGGGTTGCGCTTAGGTGA
>DEBN01000134.1:0-2349 GCA_002348825.1 Gammaproteobacteria bacterium UBA2955 | reverse complement strand
TCGAACTTTTATAAAAAACCAAGTGTGGATTTTGCCGAAACTCTAGATCAGTGCGCGTCGATTGCCGAGCAAATCAAGCCTATGGTGGCCGATGTTGTGCCGTTGCTGCATGGACTGAGAGAAAACGGCGACAACTTGCTTTTCGAGGGAGCCCAAGGCGCAATGTTGGACGTTGATTTGGGCACTTACCCGTTCGTTACTTCGTCCAACACCACCGCAGGCGGCACCGCTGTAGGAAGTGGTTTTGGTCCCACCTACTTAGATTATGTGTTAGGTATTACTAAAGCCTATGCGACTCGGGTCGGTTCGGGGCCGTTCCCCACGGAATTATTTGATGCAACGGGCGAACGGCTTGCTGAACGTGGCCATGAGTTTGGTGCTACCACAGGGCGTCCGCGACGATGTGGTTGGTTTGATGCCGTAGCGCTACGCCAAGCTGTGCAGATTAATAGCATATCTGGCCTGTGTCTGACCAAACTGGATGTTTTAGATGGGCTCGACACGATTCGTATATGTGTTGGCTACGAAGAGCCTGAAGATTCAATAGGCAATATTCACTTCGGCAGCGAATACTACGCTGGCGTTAAGCCAATTTATGAAGACATACCCGGCTGGCAACAGTCGACTCTGGGCATTAGTCAGCTTGATCAGTTACCGGATGCGGCGCAAAACTATATCCGGCGCATAGAACAGAGTGTCGGCGCCAAGGTGGCGATGATTTCCACCGGGCCGGATCGTCACGAGACCATAGTGCTCGATCATCCCTTCAGGCAGTGATCGACCCGCAGTTGAATAGAACTTTTAGGTTATAGGAAGTTTGATGGATTCTAAATTGCTGGAACTGTTAGTGTGCCCGGTGAGCAAGGGCGCACTGGTATACATGCGCGACCACCAAGAACTGTGGTGTGCGCAGAGTCAGCTCGCCTATCCGATCAAAGACGATATCCCGATGATGGTTGAAGAAGAGGCCCGAACGCTCAGCGATGCTGAGGCCGCATCATTGCGAGACTGATCCACACGACAATACGGCGGCGGCGCCAGCGCCAAGCGTAAACGCCTGACGCCAGTGCAAATCTAACACGCGCTAACAATCAGATCTTAGGCGTTGAATATGATCGCCGGAGCATCGATGCAATTGTTAAAGATATGGCACAGGAGCAGCCACTCGTTGCTTCTTTTCGCAGATGGTTCAACGATAAAGAAAGCTCCGATTTGGTGGGGTGGGACGATGAAACAATACCTGAAAAGATTAGCAGTGCTGGGGCTGGATGCGCTCAGTTAAAACAACAGATCGCGTCCAGTAATCCTGACGCAAAAATATCGGCAAGGCTCAAAAAGCCTCGAGCGCTTGATTCACTGCAGGATATATGCGGAGCAAGAATCATCGTGAATAAAATGTCAGATATGCGGACGATATCGAAGCAGATTAATCGTAAAGATTACGGTCCAGTTCTGGAATTTACCGACTACGTTGCGGAACCAAAGGCGTCAGGATACCGATCAGTTCACTTCATACTGCGAATAAAAGACGAAGATGTGGAGATTCAATTAAGAACTGTGGGTATGCACGTCTGGGGAGAATGGAGCCATACACTCTAAAAACCAGCTGAGGTGATCGCCGAGGTGGGCGAAGAAGCCTACAACTCGTTTAAGGAATACGGAAAGAAAGTTTCCATTTATATTAACGAGGTAGAAAACGGCCGGTCCGCAAAAATGCCTGTGGCACCTCCCAAATTGGCGGTCCTCTATGGGTTGGTGCACGATGAAGAAGAGAAAAAATATATGCTCTCCAACGGACAACCCAACTTGGAACTTATGCATCAGGTAACTGTCGATTAGGTTTCCCCTGCCTGGGTCGAGGGGCCTTAAAAGTTATAAAAAGATTGTGCCGAACAAATGGCAGGTAGATAGAGACAAGATGCTTATGCGCGCTGGCGGAGCGTAAACTGGAGCTCGTCACCGCACATACCGCGCGCAGGGGTGGTGCCTCTACCTAATCAAAACGGATATGCTGGTGGCGGAGAAAAACCGGCTTGAACGCTCATTTATGTCGCAGCCCAATGTGGGACTTATGTGCAAATACGGTTAATGACGTCGGTATCCAGCGTTCACGTTAAGAATACCGAGCAATTTATACGGTAGGCTGATTATTGAAAAGGGGACAAGTATGAATATGAACACTGTGAAGCTAGCTACACCAGACATGCCGGATATCGCCAATAGGACCTTACAGTCCGCTCAGGCTAAACTGGACTGGGTGGGCATGAGTAACGTGCATCAACCGTTACGGGTAAAAGACGGGGATCAAAGCAAAGAGGTTCAGGCCAGCATTCAGGTTTACGTAAATCT
>DEBN01000180.1 GCA_002348825.1 Gammaproteobacteria bacterium UBA2955 | reverse complement strand
ATTGGCAGTCGCTCGCCGGCTTTGACGATAAAGTCCTCTAACGAATCGTTGCTGCCGCTGGCTACGTGACGGCGCCGGATTTGGTCACTTTCTAAAAATCCGATCAATAGCGCATTCACCAAAATATTGTCGGCGGCACCCTCGGCACTGAGTACTTTTGTAAGGGCCATACCCGCGGCTCGAGAGATTGATGTAGGCGCGGTATTGGCGTCCGGGGTTTTTGCGTAGACGTTTAACAGGTTGAGCACGCGTCCCCATTTTTGCGCTTGCATGCTCGGCCACACCAGTCGGGTGAGTCTTATCGCGGCCATCAGCTTTAGATCCAGATCGGCTTGCCATTCCTCATCGGTAATTTGGCTGAACGGTTTTGCCGCTGACTGTCCGGCGTTGTTGACCAAAATGTCCACCGGCCCGAATCGCTCAACCACGGCGTTATGGGCCGTTATCACCGCTGCCGGGTCGGTGACGTCGCAGGCGAAGTGGGCAACGTCGCCGTCGCCGTGTTGTTGTGCTATTTCTTCGGCGGCTTGTATCAGTGGTTCGGGCCGTCGAGCCAAAATCGCGACCTTGGCACCGGCACCGTAAAAATGCTTGGCCATGGCCAGCCCTAAGCCCAGGCTGCCGCCGGTGATAAGGGCAGTTTTGTTAGTGAGAGAGGTGTCCATTAGGCGCGCTCCTGTTGCTGGGTGTTGCGTTGCGGGAACTCGAAGTCGACGCGTTCGCCCACTTGCCCCGCGGCCAGATAAGTCTGCTCGGAAAAATAGATGTGTCCGTTGTCGAAGATCACCGCGCTGCTGGCGCGGGTGCCGTAATCGTCGCCCACAATAAAGCAGGGCGCCACGCGTCGTTCAAAGGCGAGGTCGCGCTGGCGGTTGGGTAGCCGCTCGTCTGCGGGGATACTGCTGTCGGTCAGTTGCGCCAGTAGTGCATCAATGCCGCAGTTGGCCGCGGCGAGGTGGGCAATGGCGTCGGCACCGTCAATGCACTTTGGCCACGCCGCCCCTAGCTCGGCATTACTCAAGCCGTAGCTGCCCGGTCCGAGCAGCCGCGGCAGTGCGGTGTCGCCTGTGGCGATATTCGACGCGTAGGCCAGTTGTGCGCCGTCAAACAGCAATAGGTTGAAGCCTGCGTAGGCGGGCCCGTCTATGGTTTCGGCGTAAGCGAGTGCGCCTTGTGTTGAGGTTAAAAACTCGTGCACCAGACTGCCGCGCGATTTCGGTACGCTCGGGTCGGTGTCCTGGGAAAAATTGGTTAATGCCGCAAAGCGTCCGGTGCGCGTGCAGCCTAACCATGTTCCCCCGGCCACCAGATCTTTGCCCGCCAATAGATCGGGGTATTCGGGCCAAAAGTCGGCGCTCTGGGTCGCGCGTACGTGGAACTCGTCGCGGTTGGCGGCGACAACCAGTGGTCGAGCGCTCTCCGGGCGATAGTTAAACAGGATCAGGCACATAGATCGGTTCGGCCAAAACAGCCAGTGTAGCAAGACTTTGGGGGGTGTTTGAGGCTTGACCGCGGTGCTCGATGAGCGGCAAAAACCGCGAGCCTGGCAGCACTTTGGGGTATCCTGCGACCCGCGTCTACGTCGGGAAGCTCCATGCACTATCCGCAAATTGATCCAATTATTCTGTCCCTCGGTCCTGTGGCTTTGCGCTGGTATGGACTGATGTATTTATTGGGCTTTGCCGCGGTGTGGTGGTTGGGTCGCCGGCGCGCGACCAGCCAGCGACCTCATTGGAGTCGCGACGAACTCTCGGACATGGTGTTTTTCGGTGCTCTGGGCGCGGTGCTTGGCGGCCGCATTGGCTATGTGTTGTTCTATAACTCTGCGGTTTTGGCCAACGACCCGCTGTATCTGTTCCGTATTTGGGAAGGTGGCATGGCATTTCATGGTGGGCTGCTGGGCGTGTTGGCGGCCATGCTGTTGTTTGCACGCAAGTCCGGCCGCAGTTTTATTTCGATCATCGATTTTCTTGCGCCGCTCTGTCCTATTGGCTTGGGTTTAGGGCGTATCGGCAATTTCATCAATATGGAACTGCCAGGGCGGGTCAGCGAATCGGGCATTGGGCTGGTTTATCCCTGTGATGCGGTGGCGGCCATCAGCCCGATGTGCGTCGGTGCGTGGGATTCTGTCGTGCGTCATCCGTCGCCGCTGTACCAAGCGTTTTTTGAAGGTGCTGTGTTGTTTACGCTGCTGTGGTTGGTGTCGCGGACACCGCGACCAGTTGGGTCCATTTCAGCGTTATTTCTCTGTGGCTACGGGTGTCTGCGCCTGTTTACCGAATTTTTCCGCGAGCCCGATGCGCACATTGGGTTCGTGGTGTTTGATTCTGTCAGCATGGGCCAGTTGCTGTCGCTGCCGTTGCTGATCGCTGGTATTCTGCTGGGCCTCTGGTCGCTGCAAAATGCGCGCGCCGGAGCGCGTTAAACCGCAGGGGTTCGCGCAAGCGCTGAGCGCCACACAGTCAGTAGAGTGAGTTAGCAAGGTTATGCAGCAGTATCTAGATCTTATGCGTCATGTGCGTGAGCACGGCACTTACAAGGACGACCGTACCGGCACCGGTACCTACAGTGTCTTTGGGCACCAAATGCGGTTTGCGCTGGCGGACGGTTTCCCACTGGTTACGACCAAAAAAATGTTCCTAAAAGGCATTATTCACGAACTGCTGTGGTTTCTTTCGGGTTCCACGAACATTGGCTACCTTACAGATCACGACGTGCACATCTGGGACGAGTGGGCGGACGAGCATGGTGAACTTGGTCCGGTGTATGGCTCGCAGTGGCGTTCATGGCCGGGCCCGGACGGATCTACAATCGACCAAATAAGTAAGCTGCAGCAGGCCATTCGCAGCAACCCGGACAGCCGCAGACACATTGTTAGTGCTTGGAACGTGGCCGAGGTCGACAACATGGCGCTGCCGCCGTGCCATACGTTGTTCCAGTTTTATGTGGCCAACGGTCGCTTGTCTTGTCAGTTGTATCAGCGCAGTGCGGATATTTTCCTCGGCGTGCCTTTCAACATCGCATCTTACGCATTGCTTACGCTGATGTTGGCTCAGGTCTGCGACCTCGATGCCGGGGATTTTGTCCACACGCTGGGTGATGCGCATATCTATTCAAATCACCTCGAGCAGGCCGATCGGCAGCTACAGCGCGAGGCTTTGCCGTTGCCCACCATGAACATCAATCCAGCAGTAAAAGACATCTTTGGGTTTCAGTACGAAGATTTCAGTCTCGAGGGGTACAGTTCCCATCCGGGCATAAAAGCGCCCATTGCAGTTTAAGGGGCATACGTGCGCGTCAGCTTAATTTGGGCGATGGCCGACAATGGCGTGATTGGCCTCGACAACGGTCTGCCGTGGCGACTGCCGGTAGATATGAAGCACTTCATGACGACGACTTTAGGTAAGCCGGTTGTTATGGGGCGTAAGACCCTCGAATCGATGAAATCGCCATTGCCGGGGCGCACAAATATTGTGCTCACCCGTGACCCAAACTGGCAACGCGACGGGGTGCTGGTGGTTCGGGATATGCCCGCCGCAATGGCACTGGCGGAACAGCAAGGTCTGATTGACGGTGTCGACGAAGTTATGGTCATTGGCGGTGCCGAAATTTACGCCCTAGCGCTGCCCATGGCCGAGCGTCTCTACGTTACTCGTGTGCATGCGCAGCCCGCTGGGGATGTGTATTTTCCGCCTATCGATCTCGGCGCATGGCGCCTGTTATCGCAGCAGCAGCATGCGGCCGATGAACGGCACAGCGCGGCGTGTTCAATCGAAGTCTATGAACGCTAAGGTCGGGTTATGCGTTAACCCGATGTCTGGCCGCGACGTACGAAGGCTCGCCGCGCGTGCCAGTAATATGACCCATGAGGCGAAGCGCGATATCGTCGCGCGGGTGGCGGCTGGTGCCGATGCGACCGGCGCTACGGATATTTATATTGCGCGCGAGCCGTTCAGTATTGCCTCGAAAGCGCTGGAGTTCATGGACCTTAAGGCGCAAGTGCACATTATCGAGTACCCAATAACGAATACCGCTCGAGACACAGAAGTCATGATCCAGCGCTTCCAAGCGGCAGGCTGTAACACGGTGGTGTCGCTGGGCGGCGACGGTACCAATCGCGCCATTGTTCGAGCTTGTCCAGACCTCGATCTGATCCCTATTTCTACCGGCACCAATAACGTTTTTCCGATGCTGGTGGAGCCCACCATTGCAGGGATGGTCGCGGGATTAAACGCCCTTGGCGTTATAGACGCCTCTGGTGCGCTCAAGCAAGCGACCAAAGTGCTGCATGTGGAAACCCCCAAAGGCACTGACATCGGGCTAATCGATGCAGTGCTATTGGCCGACGACAAAGTAGGTAATTTGTTGCCGTTTGATGCTGAGCGTCTGCGTCGCATGGTTCTAACGCGTGCGGAACCCAACGCCATTGGCATGTCGCCGATTGGCGGCTTCATCGATCCTGTCTATGCCGCCGATGATCACGGGTTGCTTGTGGATATGGGCCCTGGAGGCCAAGTGGTCCATGCGCCTCTATCACCAGGGCTGTTTCGGCCCATTCCGGTCATCGACACTCAACGCGTGGCGTTAGACCAGCCGGTAAAGTTTTCCGGCCCCGGCGTTATTGCTCTTGATGGGGATCGCGATCACGACTTAGCCGAGGGCGAAGTTGCTTGGGTTACAGTGAAGCGCGATGGTCCGCGGGTATTCGACACTCACGCCACCATGCGCTGGGCGGTCGCCGAAGGTATGATGGCGCCTGCCGAACTTATGCCGCGCGTCAGCGTCTAAAGGTATAAGGCAACATTGCGGCGCTTAAGAAAATCACAAACAGAACTCACGTCATGATCGTAAAACCACGCATTCGCGGCTTCATCTGCACCACAGCACACCCCACAGGATGTGCGGCGCATGTGCAGGAACAAATTAACTATGTGGCGGCTCAAGGCGCGCAGGCCGACAACGCATTTAAAAACATTCTGGTGTTGGGGTG
>DEBN01000020.1:4557-24974 GCA_002348825.1 Gammaproteobacteria bacterium UBA2955 | reverse complement strand
GACAGCGCCGCTTTTGGCGCGCGCTTAATGCCTTTTTGTCCCATGGGTAGCAGTACAATCGACGGCACACCGCCGCTGCACCGACTCTCTTGGGGTTGCGCAACACACATCATCCAATGGGCATCCATGCCCCCTATGACTCGTACTTTAGTGCCGCTTACGCTGGCTTGCTGACCGTTTCGGGTTACGCGCGCACCGATAACATAATCATCTTGATGAGCACCGTGTTCGGCCCAACCTAAACACCAGCGGTCCTCGAATGCTGCAATTTTTGGCAATAAGACCTGCTGAGCAGCAGTGCCATACTCGATCAACAACGGACCCACGTGGCCTGTCGCAAATGTTACAACTGGTGGGGTCTGATGCTTCAAACAGGCGCTCAACCAAATATGCAGTTGCCTTGGCGACCAATCACAACCGCCAAATTCGCTTGGCCAATGCGGCACCGACCAACCCGCTGCGGCGACGCTGCGATACCATTTTTTACGCAACGGTTCTGTATCAGATTCATTTAGCCAGGCCCGCAAGCGCAGCTTGGGCGCTGCTAGGTTGAGCCAATGCTCCAGAATGAATTGTTCCACCTGATCGGAAAACGCTTGTTCTAATTCAAAAAATTGGGATTGCATATGTTGCTTCTATCGCGGCGACAAAAAATTCAGCGGTCGTATTTACGTCGTAGCATACGATCATAGAAAAATTCATACGAGATAGGCACCATGTGTGTGCTTATTGCAGAACATAGACATGGGGGAAGTGTGAGCTACAGCACAATTTTGTACGAAATCGAAGAAAGTATATTAACGATCACTCTAAACCGGCCCGACGCCTTAAACGCGTTTAACAATGACATGCTCGAAGAATTGCTCGATGCGTGTGACCGGGCAGATGCCGATGACGATGTGAAAGCCATCATTGTGACGGGTGCAGGACGCGCGTTCTGCGCTGGCGCGGATCTCTCAAGCGGCGGCAAGACCTTTAACAGCGATGCCAGAGCTGACCGGAAAAGCGGTATTAATCCAGATGGTGGCGGGCGCTTAACCTTGCGTTTGTACGAGCTCAACAAGCCCATAATTGCAGCAATTAACGGCCCGGCCGTGGGCGTCGGGGTAACGATGACGCTGGCAATGGATATTCGACTTGCCTCCAGCCAAGCCCGATTCGGCTTTGTTTTTGCCCGTCGCGGCATCGTCCCGGAAGCGTGCTCAAGCTACTTTCTGCCCCGGGCAGTAGGCATCAGTAAAGCCCTAGAGTGGTGTTATTCAGGTAAGGTTTTCCCCGCTCAAGAGGCTATGGACGGCGGTTTGCTGCGCAGCTTACACGAGCCTGAAGAACTGCTGGCGGAAGCGCGCCAAATCGCTGCTGAAATTCGCGACAATACCGCTCCTGTGTCGGTTGCATTGGTGCGCCACATGATGTGGAAGATGCTGGGGGCAGATCATCCAATAGAGGCCCATAATATTGATTCTCGCGGCGTCTACTATCGGGGGCGATCGGCGGATTCAAAAGAAGGGGTCGAGTCGTTTCTGGAGAAACGCGATGCGAACTATCCATGCCGAGTGTCCAGTGATATGCCAGAGTTTTTCCCTTGGTGGGAAGAACGCAAATTTTCGTAGCTGCCATTATTTGCTGAAACAAGCCGTGATGAACCCATCCAACATGCCGCTAAACACATCGCTGCCTGCAGTTGCGCAAGCCCGTTGTGATTATTTTTGGCGCGCTTATACAGATCGCGATAGGTCAATGGATCATTACTCGTGCTAAAGCAGCTACTTAACGCGGATTTGCGTGCCAGCAAGAAGTACCAGCGACAGTTCTCGGAGGGCGACTCCGAGCAGCGGCTTCGCGTACTGAATCAGATCAGCGAGGCCAAAGCTGCTGGCACTATCAGCCACATCGATTCCGAACTGCAGCAACTGTTCAACAGTTCCCTCGCGTGCGAGGAGGATACCGACGTAAAAATCGCCTTGTCGGCTTGGGCAGACGATTTAGACGCCCTCGCGTCCATGCTCAGCGACGACACAACGGCAAGAGCCGCTGCTCGACGGCTCGTCGAGGTGGCTCCAGTAGACTCGCCACTCAGCGACAACCCATGGGTCTTAACAGAGCGATTTAATTCAGCGCCCGCCGATCAAGTGCGCGCACTTGCGCGCATAGCGAAGACCTCAGAGCACATGGCTACTCTGGCGCTCCGCGCGTCTATGGACGACCTTGCCTTTATTTTGGATCAACCTTTGCTGCTTTCCGAGCAAGGCCTGATAGCGCTGGAGAAAACTTCTCGTGGACGCAACAAGGCATGTCATAGACACGCCCGAGAGCGTCTGGAAGCGATTAAAAAAGGCCGCCAGTCACTGGAACATGCGCAACAGCGTCTGCACGAATTAGACGAAAATATCGCCAAAATCATCGCTCAACAGCAACGCGAGCGGCCTGATCTAGAGGAGTTGATCCGCCATAGAACACGATTACGCCTGCTCGCTGAGAAACGCGCCGGCATTACCAACGAGCTGTCTACGTCTTTTGAGAATCTGCAGCGAATCGGCGGCGCCACAGCGTTCCCACCAATACCAGAAACACCTCTGGCAGGGTTTGACTTAACTGTTCCAGATCTCAAAGAGAATCGTTATCAAAGAGTAATCGATACGCTGGCGCTGATCTTTTACGAAATTGAAAAGCACGATGTCGGAATTGAGCAGGCGACTTCTGTGCTGCAACAAACAAACGAAAGCTGGCGCACTCCGCAGGTCGACTATTCCCCGAGTAAAGCCCAGCAACAAACCTTCGACCAGCTATCCGCTCGCCTAGACCGCTATATCGGCAAATTGGCGACGCTACAAAGTATTGCCGCCGACCTTCCCATGCCTCTACAACCGTTGGCTGCCGAGGCAATAGCCGGTGCGAGCACGGAATCAACAAAACAACGGCAACAGTGGTTGCAGCGCGCCACTCAAGAGCTGAAAAAACTCGCCTGGCCAGGGGATCTGCCGCTACCAAAACGCGTACAAACACTACAAACCGCGGTCACCAAAACAAAACAAGAGGTCGCGCAATTAACGGAGCAGCAAATCACAGCGCGCCAACGGCTCAAAGACTTCGTTACCGACGCTCACGCGCAAATCACTAACGGACGACTTAAGCAAGCCACCCAAAGCCTTGCGCAGGCGCGTAAACTACAGAAGCTCGGCTATCGCGATCGCGACAGTGAAATAAACACCCTAAGTCACAAGCTGGCGGAACTCAGCGATTGGCAAAACTTTGCCACTGAACCAAAACGGCAGGCTTTGCTCGACAGCCTACAATCGTTGGTTGACCAGCCACTTGCACCCCCCGATCAGGCTGAGCGATTGAAGCTATTGCGCCGACAGTGGAACGGTCTCGGTCCACTACGCCACGGCAGCAGAACGGAACAAACACACTTCGACGCGCTGGCAGAGCAGGCATTCGCGCCGTGTAAAGTATATTTTGCCGAGCAAGCGGAGCGCCGCAAAAGCAACTTGCAGCAGCGCCAAAAGCTCTGCGAACAACTCAGCGAACTGACCTCACAGGAACACTGGCAGCAGATCCCAGTGCAAAAACTCGAGGTCATTTCGCGGCAGGCTCGCACCGAATGGCAAAGCCACCACCCGTGCGACCGACGCACCCTTAAACCTATTGAAGAACGTTTCGAAGCGCTACAGACACAACTGCACGAGCATATTCGTCGGTGCAAAAAAACCAACCTCGAAAACAAACAGAAAATTATCGAAGACGCAAAAGCGCTTATGACCGTTGATTCCAACAAAGAGGCAACGCAGCAGGCTAAGCAGTTGCAACAACGCTGGCAAAAAATCGGACCTGCTCCGCAACAAGCTGAGCGCCGCCTCTGGAATGCGTTTCGCAGCGCCTGTGACGAGATTTTCCAACGCAGCGCGGCCGCATACAAAGCCGACCAAGACACATTGGCCGCACAGCAGTCCATTTTGGCGGCAGCCCTCGATGAATTCGAGCAGCTACACGGCAGCGGAGATCTCACAGACTTAAGGGCTAAGTATCAGGCAATCGAAGATCAGGCCGCATCACTCAAATTAACCGCTGCAACGCGCAGGCGCCTTGACGCGGCTAAGCAAAGACTCAAGGACCTCACGCTTAGCGCAAAGAAAGTGCAAAAACAGCAACGTCTTGACCAGTGGCAGCTCTGGGACATACAGATCAGCGCAGCCGAGCAGTCCGGCGAGCATCTAGAACCGCCCCACCCGGTGTTCGCGGCACGCTGCCGAAACGCAGCTACCTCTGAGGATTTACACCATCTCACTCTCGAGGCAGAAATCGCTGCGGATGTGGCAAGTCCGATAGACGATCGGCAAGCGCGCATGTCATTGCAAGTGGCGCTTATGAATAAAGGCCTAAACAACATGGGGTTAGTTGACAATCAGCAGCTTATCGAACGCTGGTGTGCCAGTGGCCCCAAATGCCCCAGCGACGAATCATTGCGAACGCGATTTTTTACCGCACTAGCACACCGGCTGTAGCGCGCTGCGTCGCTGTACTGCGGCTTAACTGATCGCGGCGCGATAGCCCGGCAAGGTAATGCAAATGCGCGCACCCCCTGTTTCCCGCTCGCCAATGAGCAGTTCCCCTTGGTACACATCCACCAGTTCAGCCGCAACGGACAACCCTATGCCGTGACCTGGCGCCCGACTGTCTGCCCGCTGACCCCGCCTGAGGACTTCGTCTCGGTTATCCGCATCTATGCCCGGACCATCGTCTTCGACAACGACTCTGATCATTACGCGCTCGAGCTCTACAGTTTCGGCGGATACTGCGACCGAGCCGCCACTAAACTTGCAGGCGTTGTCTAGCACGTTGCCAAAGATTTCTAGAAGATCACTGCTATCGCCACGCCAATAGGCATCGGTCTGCAAAGCTGTGGAGATGTCAATCTGCGGATAGGCGGTTCGCAGCGCGGCTACGAGCCGCTGAAGTGTAGCCTCTACCTCTACCCGAGAGCCTCGCGCCACCGGTCCCGCCAATGTTGCTCGATTGAGCTGATTAGCTACCACATCTTGCATACGCTGAATCTGATCCTCCAGCAGCGACGGCGGTGGCGACGGCTCTGCCAGCGCGTTCCTAAGCACCGACAGCGGTGTTTTTAGACTATGCGCCAAATTGTCGAGAGCCTGACTGTATCGCTGACGCTGTTTGTGCTCGTGGATCACAAACCGCTGCAGATTAACCGCAAGTCCCCGCAGCTCTACTGGATAGCCCTCGCTGAGCTTATCCCGCGTGCCATCTTCAAGTTCACCCACTTCTCTTTGCATACGCAGCAAGGGCGACAGTCCCCACCGTAGCGCCGCTGCTTGAACCAATATGAATATCAAAGCCAGGCCACCCAACCCGAGGCCGAGACGTTGACGGAAATCGGCAATGGCTTGACGATAAATGTCTTGATCGGCGACCGCAGTAAACACCACGCGCTCGTCTTCGACCCCTTCCCAAGTCACTGCATGACTCAAACTGAAGCGCGGCGGCTGCCGCTGCTGATGCCATTCACTAAAGACAAAACCACCCGCAGCGGCTGTGGTCATCCCGCCGCCTTGAATATCCGTTAGTACGGCTGACCTCGAGCGCCAAAGCGTCTTGCCCTGACCATTGGTTACAATAGCGTATAGGCCAGAATCCGGCTGAGCCAGTCGTGGCTCGGCCAGGTTGTCAGAAAATATCAACCGCTGATTATTCTCACTGGCTGCCCCCATTAAAGCGTAGACAATCAATTGCAGTTGCTGCTGCGCGCCATTGATGACACTGCGACTGAAGGTTTGATCTAAGACCCAGCCCGTAACACCCAAGAACACAAGCAGCATCACACTCGCTGTGAACAATAAGCGGCGCTGAATAGAGTCAGGTTTCAGGCGCATCGGCGTGCGCTCCCGGCTTGATCCGATAACCTCTGCCTCTCACGGTATCTATAAGCTTATATGGCTCCAGCTTGCGCCGCAGCCGGCCAACAAAAACCTCTATAACGTTGCTGTCGCGATCATAGTCTTGGGCGTAAAGATGCTCGGTCAATTCATTTTTGGAGACAATCCGGTCGGCATTGAGCATGAGGTATTCGAGCACTCGATACTCAAACGCGGTCAAATCCATGGCTTGATCATTTAAGCTTACTTGATGACGAGCGGTGTCCAGATTCAAGGGACCAAGGGCCAACAGTGGCGAAGCATAGCCGGCCGCACGCCGAATCAAGGCGTTCAGGCGGGCAAGTAATTCGGGCATTTCAAACGGTTTAGCCAAATAGTCATCGGCGCCTGACTCCAGCCCCTGCACCTTGTCTTGCCAGTGTCCGCGAGCCGTCAAAACGATGATGGGAAATGTTTTATCCTGGTGTCGTAGCCGTCTAATCAACTCTAAGCCATCTAGTTCCGGCAAACCAAGGTCGACAACGGCCGCGTCGAAGTCGAATTCTGACCCCAGATACAGGCCTTCCGCACCGTCCGCCGCAGCATCTACGG
This sequence comes from Gammaproteobacteria bacterium UBA2955, assembly GCA_002348825.1. Classification (GTDB taxonomy): domain Bacteria; phylum Pseudomonadota; class Gammaproteobacteria; order Pseudomonadales; family Azotimanducaceae; genus UBA4421. Next base: position 18,489 of record DEBN01000020.1, on the reverse strand, counting down.
CATAACCCGCCATGCCGAGTGTGTCCTCGAGTTGTTGGCGCAACGATGCGTCATCTTCAACCACTAAAAGTCGCATGTCGGCTCAGCGGCGGCGCACTCTGCCGTCAGCGTCTACAATCACCGTAACGACTCGCTCATCTTCCACCAGCAAGCGAATTTGATGCACTCGCGCATTCTGACCAACACCATTGAAGGTCTTCGATGAAAGCACTCGCCCACCGGTGTTCCGCTGCGCCAGCGCGATAGCCTGCCGAACCGAAATCCCTGCACCTATTTTTTGCGGTTTTTTCAGCATCGCCGATGGCTGTATCGCTTTTGAACGTTCTGGTCGCGGCATACGGTCCTGCGCGACCACGTTACTGGTTGTCACAAGGGCTAAACACGCAGCGACATATGCGTAAACAAACTTCATGGCGACAATATACCTGACGGCTGCATTGAAGTGCACGGGCAGACTCCCGCCGATTGCAGGTAATTGGTGAAAGCAGATGCGCACTCGAGAGGGGGAGCAACTGGAGAGGTAGTACGCATCTGCTTTGCAGCTATTGGAACGGATTTTCGACCTCAGCGAATACGGATTCCGACGAATGGTCTAAATACGGTCCTGAGCGGCCTTAGAGGGGTCGAATACTTACCTTGACTCGCAGTCTATCCCCGGGGTGCTCGTTCAATAGCGCGTGGTAAGTTCTGCCAGCATAGGTGTAAGTGACATCGTAACCGCTGAGCTGCTGCTGCTCTCTACGATCGTAGTAAACCTCACATACTTGCGCTCGACGATAACGTGCCGCACCTCGTTGAGCGCGTTTATGGCGCGCTACATCTTTGCCAATCGAGTAGCCCAAAAGACCACCGACGGCCGCACCTACCTGTTTATTCGGTCGCTTAGCGCCCAACGCGTTACCTAGGGCTCCACCGATCACCGCCCCAACAAGTTTTGGTGTGCTGGAGTGATATTCAGGATCGGAGTGGGCGACCCGCTCCAGACGACATTCTTCTCTGGGTTCAGTGTAGGTGACTGTTTCGTAGTGCGGCGATACCGCAACCACCTCAGCCTCTTCGTAACTGCTGTCGGACCACGCGAGCGGCGCCAAAAAAACCCCACTCAGCAGACCAATACCCAGCATTCTTTGCTTAGCAGAAGTAACAGACCTCGCAAGAAACAATACGTTCATATAAACCCCTCATGCACTCAATTAAATCAATGACCATCGGCCGGTCATTTGCACGCAAGCTTAGCTAGGGTTATCTGAACCCAGACTGAATAATCAATCCGATCGCGATAGCGGTCGAATTGCCGCAATGTCGTGATCCTCGGTAAGGTCGATCGCCATGCCTCGACCAACCATAGGGCGCAACCATTGCCAACGAGTCAGGCGCTCGTAATGCTGAATAAACCGCTGCAATGCCGCTTCACTCATACGCTGGGCGGGCGGTAAATCCAGTTCCTGCTGTCTTCGCCATTCGAGCACCTGAGCAAACCCCGGCGGTTGCAACAACATCCACGCATCAACCAGCGCCCACAAAGGCTGGTAATGCCGACGAATTTGCTCATTGCACCACTGCCGCCAAATGCTCTGGGAATCTTCCAGTCGTTCCAAGTCATTAACCGGCTGTCGCAACAGCTCCGGCGGTTGCGGCTGGACACCTAGGCACCAGCCCTCCAGCACCAACACCTCGGCTTGAACCTGGATGTCTTCCAAGCGGTCATCTAGGCCTTTATCAAATTGTGGCAAACGCTCAGTCAGCAGGCCTTTGCTGTTGGCAAATTGTTCGAGCACCTCCCCTAGACGGCTACTGTCATGCGTACCGGGCACTCCCCGAGTGGCCAGTAACGGATGTACATTACGACTTAGATCGGCACGGCTTTGCTTTGAAAGGTAAAAGTCATCCAATGATACGCAGGCTGCCGCCACACCCAGCGCCTCGAATTGCTGCACCAGCGTTCGCGCCAACGTGGACTTGCCTGAACCCTGACTGCCGGTGATCGAAATAATACGGCGGTCGCGGGCCAATATGCTCGGTGCCATAGCACGCGCGATAAGCGACCACTGCCAAAACGGCTGCCGGATGTCTACGGCCTCTAGCTTTATATCATCGGCATGCACAGACCATGGAGGTGTGTTTAATAGGGCGATGAGTTGCCGTGGATCCATTAGAGCAACCAAGTTACGGACATCTAGTGTAGCGTATCACCCAGCTTTCTTAAGCCGGTATAAAAACCGGTTAATGCCCGGCCGCGCAGCCTCTAACCATAGATGTTGACCAACCACGCCAGCTTAAAAAACCAACGGTGATATACACATTTCGATCACGCGGCCTTTGCTTCCATGCCCGCTGTTGCGAAAATTGCTCCGCCGTCAGCAACCCGATAGAGACAAGGAACTCCCGTGCATAAGAACAAACTGAAGCTACTGCGACCTATGACTACCGCCGCTCTCCTGCTTTTGAGTGTTACGGGCTGCCAATCTGTCGGTTCAGGGTCGGATTCAGCCGACAGCGCAAACGCGGTCGCGGAGCGACTGTCTTTGCGTAAGAGCCCAAACGATAATCGGGATTATCGATATCTGGTACTGGCGAACAAACTTAGGGTGCTGCTGGTGTCAGATGCGGACACCGACAAAGCTGCTGCCGCGCTGTCCGTCTATCGTGGCAGTTTCCATGAACCAAAGGAGCGACCGGGACTGGCTCACTTTCTCGAACATATGCTGTTTATCGGTACCGAGAAATACCCAAAGGTGGACAGCTTTCAGCAGTACATCACCGCCAATGGCGGCTCGTCTAACGCCTATACAGCTCAGGACCACACCAACTATTTCTTCGATATTCAAAACTCAGCCTTCGACGAGGGCTTGGATCGCTTCGGACACTTTTTTATCGACCCTCTGCTGTCCGTTGAATATGTCGAGCGCGAGAAAAACGCAGTGCATTCGGAATACCAGATGCAAATTAAAGACGACGGCTGGCGTGGCTACATGGTCAGCAAGCTCGCTGTCAATCCAGAACACCCTGGCTCGCGCTTCACTATCGGCTCTCTGGAAACCCTCAATGGCGATGTCCGGAAAGATCTGATGGATTTCTTCGCCGACCACTACTCGGCCGATCAAATGGGACTGGTGGTGTTAGCCAACCAGAGCCTTGACGAGTTAGAGGCGTTGGTTACGCCTCTGTTTAATCAAATCCGCAACGTCGATATTGGCCCGAGTTATCCAGCCGAACCTGTGTTCGCAGACCGACAATTACCCGCGGTGTTGACGTCTAAGACTCTAAAAGACACCTATGGGTTAGCCTTCAATTTCCCAATTCCTAGCACCCTAGAGGTATACCGTAACAAACCCGAGCAGTATCTGAGCAACCTCATTGGCCACGAGGGCGAGGGCAGCCTGCACCATCTCATGAATGCCAGAGGCTGGATAGAAAGCCTCAGCGCCGGCAGTCAGGACTTCGATCGCAACACCAGTTTACTTACCGTCAATATCGAACTCACCAAAGCCGGCAGAGATCATGTCGAGGAGATAACCGACTTATTATTCCAGTACCTCGACATGCTGCGCGCGCAGCCACCCCAAGATTGGCTCTATCAGGAGCAAGCGAGAGTGGCCGAACTGGGCTTCCGCTTCCAAGAAAAAGGCTCGACAGTCGGTTTCGTTTACCGCATGGCGCCCTCTCTGGACCTCTATCCGGCCGAGGATTTACTTGTTGCACCCTACTTAATGGAAGCATTTGATCCTGCGCTGATCGAAAAATTTTTGAACTATTTGCGCCCCGATAATGTGCTCTTAGAAGTCACGGCCCCCGACTCGACTACCGATCAGATAGAGCCTTGGTTCAAAGTGCCTTTCGCACTCGAACGGGCAGCATTGAAACGACTTGCGGTCACGGACGCGCAGTTGCACTTGCCAGAGGTTAATCCTTTTCTACCCGAGCAACTCGATCTGGTGGCAGCGGACGACCAGATCATGCGCAGGTTTATCGACCAACCTGAATTGAAACTGTGGCTCGATACCGATATAGAGTTCGGTGCACCCAGAGCCAATATGACCCTGGGCCTCCTTACCGAAACGGGGTTGTTAAGCGCAGAAAACCAAGCTCAGGCAATCTTGCTTCAACGTTTGGTGAACGATTCATTGAGCGCCGTCACCTACCCCGCTTATCTGGCAGGCCTGGGTTATTCGATCAACGTCAGCGACAGCGGTTTCGCTATTTCTGTGAACGGCTATCAGGACAAGCAAATGGCGCTACTTAAAACAGTCACCGAGCGGCTGTTCTCCACCGCAATCAGCACCGAGCGGTTTACAACGATTAAGAGCAGCCTGATCAAAGACTGGCGCAATAGCAGCAAAGACAAACCCTATCTGCAGGCGCTTGGCGCGCTTGGAGACACTTTTCTGTCTGGCAGTTGGCCAGCGACTACTCTGGCAGATGCGCTGGAACCCATTAACCTTGACGCCTTGTTGCAATGGCGCCGCCAACAGCTAAAAACAGTGGGTGTGATCGCCGCGTTACACGGCAATGTCAGAGTTGCAGACGCGGAGCAGCTCCGCGACTTCGTCAACACAACGATTAAACCTAAAACCGTTATACGTCAGCGCTCAGAAATAGCAGATCTGACCGAAAATCTGCGCCTCGACTTGGCCGTTGACCACGATGATTCCGCCCTGCTGATTTATGTTCAGGACCCCGACGACAGCTTTGCTAGCCGTGCGAAAAGCGGTTTGGCCGGGCAGCTGCTGCGCTCAGCCTACTTTTCGAGCCTGCGCACCGATCAGCAACTGGGCTACGTAGTCAGCGCTGGAGCACGACGCCTAGATAAACGCGGCGGCAATATATTCTTAGTGCAGTCTCCAGTGGCCAGCGCGAAGGCCGTGGAAGAGGCGTCAATGTCATTTATGCAACGGTACATTGATGCATGGCCACAACTGAGTAATGAAGAGTTTACTCAGCAGAAGAGCGGCCTGATTAACCGGTTAACAGAATCAGACAAGAATTTGAATGAGCGCAGCCAGCGCTACTGGCAGGACATCTTTGACGAACATTACACTCTGGACAGTCGCGAACGGATTGCGCGCGAGGTTAACGAACTCAGCAAAGCCGATATGTTGGCGTTCTTTAAAGATCTCCAAAGGCGCCTGCAGGAACAAAGCATGCTGATTTACAGCAGCGGCAAATTCGCCGAGGCGCCCGCCAAAGGCAGGCTGCTCGACACCGCTACCGCTTTGAAATAGTGCTAACTGAACGGCGCAATATCTAGACGAAAAGGCGGCAGCGAGTCGATCAAAGCGCGGCCATAGCGCTGGGTGACAATCCGCTTGTCCAGCATAGTTACCGTCCCGTAATCGCGCTCGTGGCGAATCAGTCGGCCGCATGCCTGCACCAGTTTCAGCGCCGCATCGGGTACGGATATTTCGTAAAATGGGTTACGCCCCTGAGCCTCGGCCCACTCGGCAATAGCCTGATCTACAGGATCGTCCGGTACCGCGAAGGGCAACTTTACGATCACCACATGACGACAGTAGTCGCCGGGCAAATCTAAACCCTCCGAAAAACTCGCAAGCCCCACCAAGTGCGAACGTTCGCCTTCATCAATCCGTCTGCGATGTTCTACGATCAACGCCTGCTTGCTGCCATCACCCTGCACGAGGAGCCCGTCGGACACGGCCTGGGGCAGCGCCTTGGTCACTGCGTTGAGTTGGCGCCATGAAGTAAACAAAACTAAAGCTGATTTTTCACGATTTAGCAGATCGGGGAGAAGGCGTGTGACTTCTTCGCTATGAGCGTCAAAGTCGCGTGGATCAGACCGCATCGACGGCACATGAAACGTCGCTATCTCAGGATAATTAAACGGGCTCACAATACTGGCGGTGGGTGTTTCGGGGGGTAACCCCGAGCGCTCTAAGAAGCGTTCAAATCGACCCAGGGCGGTAAGTGTCGCAGACGTACACACCGCGCCATAGCAACGCTGCCAAAGCACTTCGCGTAATATGTGGCCTGGCTCGATTGGAGCGCTGACCATCTCAACATCGTACTGGTTACGGGCGACCCAGCGCGCGCAACGATAAGTTTGCTCGACACCATAGGCATAGTCCTGCAAAAGCGCGCGGGTGGCCAGCGCGCGATTCTGCAGCTGCCCCACAGGTAACAACCAATCCTCTGCCTCGAACGCTTTTTCCCAATCTTGGTTACCCGCCACAGCATCACTCAGCAATTCGTGAAAACGCTCGATGCTGTCACAGAGGCGTTCCATGCCAGGCAATGACGCCCCACACAAATCAGCAATGGTCTGTGGTACCTCCCCCAACGGAAACCGATAGATCTCACGATCTTCATCGCGCGGCTCCATCGGCAATATCGCCAGAGCCTGAGACAGCCCGGTAAAAATATCTCCAAGAGCGGCGGTTTCGGTGGCAACGTTGGTACTTAAGCCCACCAAATTCGCCGGTTGTGCAAATCGCTGGGTCGCGGTGCCCAAAACATTATTGACACTCTCAAACCACTGCAGAGTGCCCTGAATTCGGGCGGAACTGGCGAAGTGATTCTGGGTTTTATCCGCTAGGTGGTGAGCTTCGTCCAAAACGTAGATACAGTCCTCTGGCGCCGGCAATACAGCACCACCACCGAGCGCCAGGTCCGCCAGCACTAAGTCGTGGTTTGCAACGATAACATCCGCGCCCTCGAGACTATTGCGCGCTCGAAAAAACGCACACTGCTTAAAGTAAGAACAACGGTTATTGCTGCAGCCTCTGTGATCTGTTGTCACGCCAGCCCATGCGCCATCCGGCAAAGGCTCTACCCAACTGTCCAGTTCGCCGTCCCAACCGCCCCGCGAGTAGCGATTGAGCATCTCTTGGTATACCACTGAAAAATCTTCGTCGGCGGCATCGAATATCGGTATTTCCTGTTGATTCTGATACTTCAAATGATCATCAAGGCGTTTCAAACACAGGTAACGCCCTCGCCCCTTGGCTAAACTGACACTAAACGCCAGACCCGCCCGTTCTTTTAAGTCCGGCAAATCCTGCAACACGACCTGCTCCTGCAGAGCCACGGTTGCCGTGCTCAGCACCACGGTTTTGCCGATGTTCTTCGCCAAAGGGATCGCTGCGAGGCAATATGCAGCGGTTTTACCGGTACCCGTGCCGGCCTCGATAACACATATCCGCGGTTCTCCCTGACCAAGAGTGCGCGCAATTTGCGCAATCATTTCGCGCTGACCTCGACGCGGCCTAAATTCTCGAGCCGCGAGCCAGGTGCGATAGGCCTCCTGAATAGCGTCCTTGATTTGCTCTGTAAGTAACCCCTGACTCATGGTCGCCACTGTGCGGCAAAGTGTTCGGCAAGCCAAGCGATAGCGCGTCGATTAGCGCTTGGACCGTATTTCGACGCCCGCAAGCGCCAGTTGTCTTGAATTGAGCGTGGATCGTCTTTCTGCGACAGTCCGATGATGAAAAAGCTAATTCAACTGCTCCTACTCTTCGCGCTCGTGAGTTCAGTCAATATCGCATTCGCCGATGGTCGGCTAACGCTTCCGCCGGGTTTTCAAATCGAAACGCTGGACTTTTCGGTGCCCAATGCTCGACAAATGGCCCTCACAGATGGCGGCGCTCTGATCGTCGGCACTCGCAAAGCCGGCAAGGTCTACGCCGTGCTGCGGCCGTTTACCGAGAACGCTCAAGTCATCACCTTGATCAAGGGCCTAAACTTACCTAGCGGAGTGGCCGTGCTTGGCAACGATCTGTACGTTGCCGCTGTGTCCACTGTCTACAAAATTAGCAATATCGATCAGCATCTGCGGCCCGACCCGACTAAAACGGTCGTAACGCGTAGCCTTCCGAGCGAACGTCATCACGGCTGGAAATATCTGAAAGCCGGCCCCGACGGCCAGTTGTACCTACCCGTCGGCGCGCCCTGCAACATCTGTCTGTCCGATGATCCGCGTTTCGCCGCCATGCTGCGTATGGACCCAAAGACCGGCACCACAGAGATCATCGGCCGTGGCATACGCAATTCCGTGGGGTTTGACTGGCAACCCGGCACCGACGACCTGTGGGTGAGTAACAACGGCCGGGATATGATGGGGGATGATATACCCAGCGACGAAATACTCGTTATTCCAGCAGGGCTGAAACGGACGCCCCACTACGGCTATCCGTTCGTGCATTCAGCGCCAGGCGGCGGCCGCATCAAAGACCCTAAATTCGGCGATCATCCGAATGCACGGGGCATTACTTTTGTTGACCCAGCAATTCGCGTGCAGGCGCACGCTGCAGTTGTCGGGATGAGCTTCTACCGGGGCACGCAGTTCCCCAGTCGTTTCCAGAACGCGCTATTTGTCGCAGAACACGGCTCGTGGAATCGCAGTAAAAAGGTCGGCTACCAGGTCAGCGTCGCAACCTTCGACGCCAACGGACAACCTGATTACCAGCCCTTTATTACTGGCTGGCTACAAGGAGAGAAATCCTGGGGCAGGCCTAATGACGTGCTATCAACACCAGACGGCGGCTTACTGATTTCAGACGACCAGGCAGGCGTCGTGTATCGCGTAACAACAGCGACGACAACACAGACAGAGGCCCTTTAGCGCAGCGACGCCCCTAACAGTTCGCGCGCGATCACGTGGCGCTGCACTTCGCTGGGACCTTCGCCAATTCTGCGAATACGCATCTCTCGATACCAGCGTTCAAAGGGCAAGTCTTTAGCAACACCCAAGCCACCAAACATCTGCATGCAGCGGTCGACCACACGACCACCCGCTTCGGTGGCCACCAACTTTGCCATGGCGGCTTCTTTACGAAAGGACTCACCCTGCTGGGCTTTGCTCGCCGCTTCTAAAGTGATCCATAGCGATTGCCTTATATCGATGTCGTTGTCCACCAACATCCACTGAATAGATTGACGCGTCGACAACGGCGCGCCAAACGTTTCTCGCTGCGGCACATAGTCCAAGGCCATTTCTTGGGCCTTGATGGCAACACCGATACAGCCAGCCGCATACGGAATGCGCTGTCGCGTCAGACGATCATTGGCAATCGCAAAACCTTTATTAAGTTGGCCAAGAATATTTTCATCAGCAACCCGCAGATCTTCGAATTGCAATTCAGTGGCGTAATGCGCAGAGCGCAGTGTGTGAACGATGCGACGGACGTGGAATCCGGGTTGATCGGTATCCACGATAAAACAGGTGACGCCGTTACGGCCCTGATCGCTGTCGGTGCGCGCGAACACCAAACCAAAATCTGCTTTGTCCGCTCCGCTGATCCACAGCTTGCCGCCATTTATGACCCAGTCATCGCCATCGCGCACGGCCTTGGTTTGGATAGCCCGCGCCGGGTCCGAGCCTCCTGAGGGTTCCGACAAACCAAAGAAACCACGCTTCTCACCGCGCAAAGTCGGATACAGATATTTTTCTTTCTGTGCCTCGGTCGCCTCAAAAAGCTGTGCCAGCCCGGCACCACCAAAGGTGCCATAACACGGCGCATACAACCCCGCTCGATGCTGGGACATCTCTACCGCCATCAGTGTTCGAGTGACTAAATCGATGTCCGGACCACCGTATTCTGGCGGTATGTCTAACCCATAAAGACCCATCTCTTTAGTCTTTTCGACAAGTCGTAACCGGTCAGGTTCGTCCAACTCGTCTGCATCGGGGTCCAGCTTCTGCTCTAACGGCAAGACTTCATCGCGCACAAACCTGCGGACCATACCAATAATCAAATCTTGTTCAGGTGTGAGCTTAAGATCCATTGCCAATTGCTCCTGTTGGACTAAGCCGACCCAGTCGGACCCTTGGATTGTGCGCTGGTAGATCACCATGTTCCGCCTGATAGAGCATCAATAACTCTTTATATCGGCTTAAATAGCTGGTGGTGATCTCATAGCGCACCTGAGTGGCTGCGGGTTGCTCCGCCAAACAGCGGGTTATTTCACCACGTAGGCCGCCGAGACTGCGCCCCCCAGCGTAACTCATGTAAATCAATGCACCGGCGTCGTTGGCCAGTTGGTATACGCCCATTTGCCCGCGCACCTGCGCAAGCGCGAGTGCGCTCGGCAGCCAGGGCTTTTCTAGCCGCAAACTACTCATTTAGTTAGGCTTTGACGTCTACTTCTAGCGAACGTTTAGGCATCACTGAAATCTCCATTGGGGCGAAGTGCTCCATATCGACATCAATTAAATAAGGACCCTCTGCAGCCATCGCCGTGTCCATAGCCGCCGCAAATTGGTCAACACTGGCTACCCGTTGTCCAGGCACACCCATACTTTGCGCCATCTGCACAAACGCAACCTTGCCAAGATCGGTTTCATTAATGCGCCCGAATTGATTCTGCTGCAGCCAACGCAGGACGCCATAGCCCGAGTCGTTAAATACACAGATAATCAGCGGCACCTGATACTGGGCGCAGGTTGCCAATTCGGTCGCATGGAACATAAAACCCCCATCTCCATGTATGACCAAAGTTTTACGCTGGCTGGCGATCGCAGCGCCGACACTCATCGGAAACCCCGGACCAATGGCACCAGATGTTGGATTAATTGAGGTGCGTGGCTCGAGAATCGGAAACAGCTGATTGCCCCAGTTATACGCGGATATAGTCTGATCGCGGACGAACACACTGTCCGTTGGTAACTTGTCTCGAATACAGTCCATAACTTGGGGCCAGTCGTCCCCAAGCCGCGCGCGCATCGCCGCACGCACACCGTCGCGCGCCTGCCATATCCCGTCGTTGAACTGACCGTCGTTGGGTGATGGGTCCTGTAAACCCGCATTGATACCCGCCAGTGCCTGCCTAGCATCGGCGATTAGTCCAAGTTGCGCCGTATGGGTGCGACCGATCATGTTGCCATCGATATCAATATGCACGAGTTCGCCCGGCGGGGTCTGCGCGGCAAACTGACCGCCCACCCCCACCGCAAACTTGGTACCAATGGCCAGGGTTAAATCAGCATCCACCAGGGCGTTATACATGCCCGCTGAATTATAGTAGTTGCCAATGCACAACGGATGGGTTTCTGGGATGACGCCGCGGCCGTCAACGGTTGTCAGTACCGGCAGGTCCAATCGCTCTGCTAAAGCTTGAAGTTCCTTATGCGCACCAGCAGCGATAACCCCACCCCCAGCAACAATGATGCGCTTGCGCGCGCTCGTTAGTTTCTCAATTACTCTGTCCAGCGCCTCGGCATCTGGTTGAAACAATTCTGCCTCTGGCAACACCACTTGAGTCGGCACAGTCTCGGCGTATTGAATGTCTATGGGAATTTCTAGTGCCCCAGGGGCCCCGCGCCCCGTGTACATATCGTTGACGACCGCGTTGAAGGCATTACCTAATTGTTCAATATGACGTGGGCTTTCCACCCGCCGACAGACACTTGCCAACATCGGCACCTGATTTTCGGCCTCATGAACATAACTCAAGCCACGGCCGTAAAACGCGGTTTCCGCTTGACCCGTGATTACCAAAACCTTTGAGGATCCGTACTGAGCTTCGTACAAACCGGTGACCGTGTTAGATGTGCCGGGCCCTGTCGAGGCAATCATGACGCCCAATTTTCCACTGGCGCGAGCATAACCGTCGGCAGCATGGGTGCCTGCTTGCTCATGGCGAACATCAATGATTTTAGTCTTACCTAACCGATTGATTGCATCGAGAATCGGCATGTTATGGATACTGACAATGGCAAATACATAGTCCACTTCCAGCTGCGCTAACGCATCCGCGACAAGATCTGCTCCAGTAAATTTGCTGCTCATATCGCCCCCTAGTTGAGTCAATTTGTCCGCTTCACGGCTGCTGCAGTGGCTGCCACAAGTACACCGGTGTCATGAGCGAATTGATCGTTTTAGCACCGCGACTCGCCATAACATAAAGCCTCGCTTGGACCACGGCCGCAGCGCCAGCACAAGCTCCCTCCTCAATGCGCAGTGCTATCCGCCCAATATGATGCTCCTAAACATATTGATTTAGCCGTGCACATCGTTAACAACTGGATTTTTTAAAGTGCCTATAGGCTGAACTTGAACCTCGATCTCATCACCTTGGTCCATAAACACCGGTGGCGTTCGAGCAGCGCCTACGCCACCCGGAGTGCCCGTGACGATCACATCACCCGCTTCTAATTCAATGAACGTCGAGCAAAATTCGATTAACTCATCAAAACCATGCACCAACAAATCCGCCGTGGCATGTTGCATGACCTCCCCATTCAAACGTGTGGTTATGGTCATTTGCGACAGCTCACCGATCTCATCTTTGGTCATCATCCAAGGCCCAAAACCACCGGTATTGGCGAAGTTCTTACCGGGAGTAAATTGACTGGTCTGGCGTTGGTATTCGCGTACGCTGCCGTCATTGTAGATGCCGAAGCCCGCGACATGGTCCATAGCCTTATCGCGAGCGATACGTCGACCACCACGACCAATGATCATTGCGATCTCACCTTCGAAATCTAAGCTCGCTGATTCGCGCGGCCTCACCATAGGTTCACCGTGACCCATTTGCGCCGCTGCGAAGCGCACAAAAACCGTCGGAACACCCTCGCCGCCACGACCGGTTTCCTCTTGATGCGCTTTGTAATTCAGCCCAACACAAAGGATTTTTTTTGGGTCGGTAATGGTTGGCGCAAAATGCAAACCATCGAGCGGCAAGTCTGGTTGGTCGCCACACTGGTCAACTAATGACTCCAGCGCATTCGCGGCGATCGCTTCGCGAAGCGTAGTAAAATCACTGCGCGCGCCCACATCCACAACACCTTCCTGCCCGTCATCACTCTGCTCTGCAGAGACAACGTACCCAAAGGTCGCCTGGTTGTAACTAGACCCAAGACCGCGATCCGGTGCCGATCGATAAAACGATAACCAGCGCATAATCTACCTCTTACAAGCTAAGGCTTTAGTCGAACATAATCACGCTACGCGCGATTTCTCCCGTGTTTAAAGCAGCCATGCCTTCATTAATATCGTCCAGTGCAATGCGTCTGGAAATTAAATCGTCCAAGTGGAGACGCCCTTGCAAATAAAAATCTACGAATCGCGGCATATCGACGCGGAACCGATTGGAACCCATCATCGAACCTTGGATTTTTTTCTCATATAAGAAGTCGACCCCATGCACCGAAACCATCTGACCGGGTGGGATCATGCCAATGACAGTGGCAGCGCCCCCCATACGCAACATCTGGAACGCCTGCTCGGCCGTTGCTTTGAGACCAATTGCTTCGAACGAATAATGTACGCCGCCGCCGGTCATTTCGATCACTTTGGCGACCGCATCACCGTCGCTGGCATCCACAACGTCCGTTGCACCGAACTTGCGCGCCAAGTCGAGCTTCGAAGCCACCATATCTACCGCGATGACCCGCGAAGCGCCTGCAATTGCTGCGCCGTTAATCGCCGATAATCCGATTCCGCCACAGCCGATAACGGCAACCGTTGAACCGGCCTCTACCTTTGCGGTATGGATCACCGCACCTACACCGGTCGTGACACCACAGCCAATCAGTGCCGCCTGAGCCATAGGCATGTCTTCGCGGATTTTTACCAGCGCGTGTTCATGCACGAGCATCATTTCCGCAAACGATCCCAACTGGGCAAACTGGGTAAGTGCTTCGTCGTTGTGACTAAGCCGAGGCTCTTCTTCTTCGCTACGGTTAGTTTCTGGTTCCTGGCACAGTGATAGGTGGCCGGTTAAACATTGTTCGCAGTGACCACAGAATACCGACAGGCAGGTAATTACATGATCACCTGGCTTGACATAATGGACATCGCTACCGACCTGTTCGACGATGCCTGCACTCTCGTGACCCAGCACCATCGGAACCTTGCCTGGATAACTGCCATTCCAAAAGTGCATATCGCTATGGCAAATGCCGGCTGCCATCGTGCGAATCAGCACCTCTCTTGGACCGGGCTTAGCAACCGCGATTTCCTCGATTTCCATTGGTTT
>DEBN01000020.1:0-4146 GCA_002348825.1 Gammaproteobacteria bacterium UBA2955 | reverse complement strand
GAGTGTGCCACAGACCTATGCCTGAGCATAGTTTAGCAGTGGTGCCGCTCGGTCTCGTCAGCTCGCGACCAGAAGATCGCGCGAGTTCACCCGGTCAGGTCAGTCGGCCATCGACAATCGTTTCCGCCGCCTCGATCGCAGCGCGCAACCCCGTGGGGTCAGCAACCCCTTTGCCAGCAATATCGAACGCCGTGCCATGGTCCACAGAGGTGCGCACAAACGGAATACCCAGCGTTGCAGTGGTGGACTGATGAAAGTTGTGCACCTTAATCGCAATATGGCCCTGGTCATGGTACAGCGCCAGCACCACGTCAAATTCACCGTTAATCGCACGATTAAATACTGAATCTGCTGGCACAGGACCCGTAACATCAATGCCCAGAATCACAGCATCGGCTACCGCAGGCGTCAATTGTTCAACTTCCTCGGCACCCAGCAAACCGCCCTCGCCTCCATGCGGGTTCAGTGCCGCCAACGCAATGCGGGGTCGCTGCATGCCCCAACGCGTAAGCGTGTCATGCAGGAGCCGTAGCTTATCCAGCACCGTGTCACGACGTACATAGCTTACGGCTTGCGCCAACGACTTGTGGGTTGATAAATGCACGACCTTCAAACCCGGCGTCATCAACATAGTAGCGGTTTGGTTGACACCGGACATACGCGCAAGAATCTCTTGATGCCCAATGTCATGGACATAGCCCGCCGCATGAATGGCCTCCTTGTTAATAGGTGCGGTAACCATCGCCGCAGCTTCTGCGGCGAGACAGGCGTGAGCGGCACGCTCTACCGAGCGTACAGCTAGGTCGCCACAGGCGGCTTGAACCTCGCCAAAGCAAAAATCCTTGGGTGCTGCTAGGGCTGCCGGCTCGAGGATGCTTACTGGGGACGTCGTGTGACTAAATGCCACTATTTTATCCACCTTGGGCATCGGTAACCCCAGCGCATCAGCGCAGCACTGCAAACTCCATAGCGCGCCCACCAAGACCCATGGATGCCGCGATTGCGGGTTCGCAAGCAAGGTCTTCAGTACCACTTCCGGACCGATACCGGCCGGGTCACCCAAAGTGATCGCTATAGGTTTCGACACACCCACCCTCCTGCCAGCCAATGCGCAAACAACCTGCAAAATCGATTGCGCCTAAACCGTCAACTTATAGTGTACAAATATACAGTACTTTTGTATGGTCTGAAGCCGCGCTGACGCGCCAAAGCATCTGCCTTACCGATGCATAGCCTGAACGATTTACTGGAGTCCTTCCATCTTTATGCCGAATGCGAACGTTGCCAGCGCAGTATGCAGCTGAGCATAGAAAAATTGATTGCTCGCCTTGGCAGCGACTTTCCCGTCGCCAATCTGCGCCCAAGACTACGCTGCACTGACTGCAACGTTCGTGGTCAAGATATACGTATCGTTTTTGTTGGTCCGCGCGATAAGCGGATGGTATTTAAATATCGGCGCTAAAGGTCTTCGGCGCTACAAAATCTCAGTGGACTGCAGCGTCAAACCAAAGCCTTCGACGCCAACATAGTCGACTTCGCGACCTGCGATTAGACGGATTTGGCTGACCCCTAAATCACGCAAAATTTGTGCGCCAACGCCGACTTCAAGCCACTCACTGCGGCGCTCTTCCTCCTTGCTCTGCGACGCTAGATTCTCATGAGGCACACCCACAAACCCAGTGCGCAAATAAATTAAAACACCTCCGCCCAACTTCTGAATGCGATTCTGTGCGGCTTGCAAAACATTGGTGTCGTGCTCACCTTGAGTACCAAAAATATCCTCGACTAACTTCTCGCGATGGATCCGCACAGGCACCGATTCCATCGCTGCGATATCGCCAAAAACTAACGCAATGTGCTCCGCATCCTCGAATTGGGTGCGATATGCAAACGCCCTGGCATCACCGATCGACGTTTTGACGGCAAATTCGTAACTGCGCTCCACAAGCTTTTCGCGCTGCTGCCGATATGCAATCAAATCCGCGATAGTGATGATTTTAAGGTTATGCGTCGCCGCAAATTCCACCAATTCTGGCAGGCGCTGAACGGTACCGTTATCGTTAACCAACTCCGCCAGCAAGCCGACCGGCGGCAGCCCCGCCAGTGTCGCCAAGTCGGTTCCAGCTTCGGTATGCCCAGAGCGCACTAGCACGCCACCCTGACGCGCCACCAAAGGAAAAATATGCCCCGGCCGGACAAAATCATCCGCAGCTACGTTGCTGGAGGTCAGTGCCACCACTGTGGCTGCGCGCTCCTCTGCCGAGATACCCGTGGTCAACCCCTGTTTGTAATCAATCGATACCGTAAACGCAGTGCTCATCGGCGCATCGTTGCGGCCAACCATCGGATCGAGATGCAACGCCGTGGCCTGCTCCTGAAGAATCGGCGTACACAAAATGCCACTGGTGTGCCGAATCATGAACGCGACCGCTTCCGGTGTTGCCTTACTGGCCGCCATAATCAGATCGCCTTCGTTTTCACGATCGTCATCATCCACCGCTACGACCATTTCGCCGTTGCGGATAGCAGTCAGAGCTTCTTCGATGGTGTTAAATTCAGTGGTCACGCTGTTCGTTCCGACAAAATGGGGGCGGAAGGTTAGCACATGCGGCGAACCGCAGCTTGCTTTAGGCCTAAATCGCCCCGTCTGCCTTGAGCTTGTCTACTTCCGGGGCAGACAGATCAAGGAACTCAGCAAACACCTCTTTGCTGTGCGCGCCTAACTCGGCTACCGACTGAGGCGCTGGCGGCTCGCTGCCCTTAAAACGCAGCGGCGTCGAGAAAAGCACTGTATTACCCAAGGATTCGTGCTCATGCCATCGCAGGGACCCTCGGGCGTGCAAATGTTTATCGTGCACCACATCCTCTAAATCCTGCACCGGCGCGCAAATTACACCGTGCTCTTGAGCAACCGCAAAAATCTCCGCTTTGTCGTGCTGCAGCGTCCAAGCCTCAATGGTGGCGTCCAGTTCATCCATATTCTCTGCACGCAAGCCGACCTTGGCAAAGCGCGGGTCAGCTGCCAGCTCAGGTTGTTTCATAGCAGCACAGAGGTTGCGCCAATGGCCTTCGCGAATACAGATCATCGCCACGTGACCATCGCGCGCTCGGTAGACGTTATAGGGCGCCGTAGACAGCCCCGCATGGCGATTGCCGGTACGCGGCCCTTGTTTACCTGACTCAAAGAACGCGCCTAACTGCGTCGTTAATGTCGGAAAGACACAATCTTGCATAGAAATGTCTAGGACTGCGCCAAGCCCGGTTTGTTCACGCTGATATAGGGCAGAGGTGATACCTGCGTATAAATGCACACCGCCAAGAAAATCGCAAAGCGCCGCACCGGCTTTCATTGGCGGACCATCATCCGCACCAGTGACACTCATAATGCCGCTCATGGCTTGCAGGGTAATGTCCATCCCCAAGTAGTCACGATACGGCCCGGAACTGCCATAACCAGTGCTGGCGGCGTAAATCAGACGCGGGTTGAGAGCACGCAGATCGTCGCTGCCAAGACCATATTCCGCCAAAGTTCCCGGTGCAAAATTTTCTACCAGCACGTCTACGTGCATTACCAATTGCTTGAGCAGCTGCTGGCCTTGCTCATTTTTAATGTTTAGCGTAATGCATTCCTTACCGCCGTTGAGCATGGCAAAAGGAAAGCTGCCCGAGATAGGGTTGCCGCGACCGCGCAAGGTCTCGCCCCTCGGTGATTCGACCTTAATAACTCTCGCGCCCGCCTGAGCCAATAAAAAACCACAGTATGGGCCGTTATACACTTGGCCGAAATCCAACACTGTGACGCCCGCTAAAGGTTGTGCTACCGACATTCTTACCCCAAAACCCTAGTCTATTTCTCGATCCTACCCTAGGCAGCAGGCAAAACCACATCAAAAGCAGTTCGTCGTGCGCTTATGACCACAGTGGTCCGGTCAGTTGGCCGCGTTTTCAGGAACGAAAAAAATCAAAACGGGGAAATGCCTTACCGAGCACCTCCTCGCTCGAGCCCCCTAGCCAACCGTCAATAACGCTGGCGTACACACGCCTGAAATCTACCGTGTGCGCAGGATTATCCTCTGGACCCAGTGCACTTAGGTCAACGGGTGTCCCGTAGTGTCCGCCGCGAACAGGCTTGCCTGCTAGCAGCAT
>DEBN01000046.1 GCA_002348825.1 Gammaproteobacteria bacterium UBA2955 | reverse complement strand
ACAAGAAAAAGGCGGTCCTTCAGGTGTTCGGCGAGTTGGCCTAGTCGCTCCGCGTATTCCAACGCGCTTTTCGGGTCGTGAATGGAACAGGGCCCGACAACAACGAGCACCCGTTTATCACTTTTTGCGACGATGTTTCGCACCGTGTTTCGGTGCTGATTTATTGTTTCGCGAACGCTCTCCGGTACTGGTAATCGGCGTTTCAACTGTTCGGGTGTGATTAACACGTCGTGTGCCTCAACGTTCAGATTATCTAACTGCATTTGCATCTCCTCTGTGCGCGGCTGAGTGGTTCTTTAGTGACAATCGCGCATAAAAAACCCCGCGCGACATCTGCCTTGCGGGGTTAAGCGAAGGCAGTCGGCTGCCTTCGATAAAAGAAGGTCAGCTAGTAGCTAAAGAAAAACTGATAGCTCTGCCAAAAATTAATGGCGGCACCGGCGCCAGGGGCGCAGTGCTCAGATTTGCCGAATTGCTGATAAACGATTTGCATGGGCGGGGATACTAAACCACTGCTCCTAAAATGCAATTTCCCGCGCACCGTTATAATTCGTGCAGTTCGCCGAATCCGGTGAAATACAAAGCCGTTCGTACTGGCTTAGGGTTATTTTTAGATAGTTGCTCTACCAAACTCTGATAACGTCTTAGCTGTGGGCGGTAGCGATCCTTTTGCTCTTGTAGAAATTGCTCGCGCAAAAATTGCTCCTCAGTCGAGCTCTCGTTCGTTACCGTCGGCATGGCCGTTTTGTAATCAATAATCCAGCGCTGAGCATCGCATTCAAAGTAGCGGTCGAGTACTGCGTTATGCAGGCGTCCATTGTCATCTACACCGCTTACTGCCCACTCACACTTGGCGTTTGGATGATCGGTTAACAACCACTGCCCGCTGGCGCTCGCAAGAACGGTGGCGATGTGCTGCTGTGCGCTGGCCGTGAGTAACGCCAGTCGCTTCGGCTCTATATCTTGCTCAGCGGCCCAGATGCCAAGACGTTCGGGCAACGATGCGGCGCTTCGCGGTTGGGTGTTGCCAAGCCAAGCCAATGCTCTGTGGACTAAGTGGCCTAATGCAACCTCGAAGCGGTTGCCAATCAGATCCTCAGCAGGCGTTAGCACGTCGGCGTTAACAACCGCTGTATCTTTCAGTGGCGGGCGCCATTGGTAATCGGCGGGCAGGGCGGTTAGCAAAGGCGGTTGCAGAGGTTCAGTGGATCGCGTTGTGAACCGAGATTCTATGGGCTTGGCCAGATCCTTAATCCAATCTGCCATGTCTTTTGCCTTCGCGAAATCGTCGGTTTGATAACTCAGCCACAAGCTGTTGCGCGCACGAGTGCATGCGACATACAGCAAACGTTTGCGTTCGTTAGCTGCACGGATTTTTTCTTCATAGTGCAACCACGCGTGAATCGGGTCCTCCTTGGCACCAATCAGCAGGCTGTTGTTGCCTCGCTGCCATAACATCATGGGCGCTTGGTCATGGCGCGTGCCGCGGTGCAGAAATGGTACGACCACATGATCGAACTCCAGACCCTTAGCTTTATGAATGGTCATTACCTCGATCTGATCGGCGCTTGAGCGATTGGCAAACAAGCGCTCGACGCGCCGTTTTAAGGTGGGTAGGTGATAAGCGTCGCGCCCTAGTTCCTCGACGAGCTCAAACCAGCGCAAAGCATGCTCGCAGGCAATCTTGTCGTAGGCCGTAAAGCCGCCTAGGCGTAGCCACAGACCCTCAACGATTTCGCGCAATGGAAATTCGTACAGATGATTTCTCGCCCAGTCGAGGCCGTCTACCAATCTGCCTAGTGCGGGGAATTTGCTTTTTAATGCGGGTAATTCAATGACGAAATTTTGCATTCCAGTCAGTTGCTGTAACTCGCTGAGTCGCAGACCTATGAGCGGGCTGCGCAACACGCTGAACCATGCAAGTTTGTCCTCTGGATTTTGCACGATCCGGTGTGTGTTCATGAGATCTTGAATTACTGGAACCTCTGCGAGTAGGTCGATATCTGTGGATCGCCATGAAATACCCGCGGCGCTCATCTCGGAAACCAGGGGTTGCAGATGACTGCGCGAGCGACACAAAATGCCGACGCTGCCGTTAGTGATGTTGCCTAGATGGGCGATGATGTCGCGAACTTCCTGCTTCGCGTCGACATACGCATTGCAGATGACCGGAGTGTGGCCTGCGCGGGTTGCGCCGTAAGCTTGCGACGCGGCAAAGTTTACCGCGCCGAGACGTGGATTGCCGTCTGGTGGCAGCAGGCTGCTGAAAAGATCGTTGCACCAGTTCACCAAAACGGGTGCCGAGCGAAAGTTGGCGACGAGATCCAAACGCTCCAGCGGCAAACTGGCTAAGCCATGCTCGCGACATTGGGCGAACAGCGATACGTCGGCGTCGCGGAAGCGATAGATGGACTGCATTGGGTCACCGACCGCGAAAAAAGTGTTGCTGTCATCCGCTTGCCAGCCCTCGGTAAGTAGTTCGAAGAAATACATCTGGCTGTGAGACGTATCCTGGAATTCATCGACCAGTAGATGACGAATTTTATAGTCGAAATACAGGGCCAGATCCGTGGGTCCCGACTCGTCTCTGAGCCCTGCGGTAGCCCGCAGCTGTAGCTCGGTGAAATCGATAGCGCCCTCGGCCAGAAACACTTTGTTGAGCTCTATAGCACTGAGTGAAAGGCAGATGCTCATCGTCGTTAAAGTCTGGCATTGCGAATCATTTGGCATTTCGGCGGGTAGATACGTCACATGCTTAAAATGCTCGGCCGCCGCGGTAGCCGATAGTGTGGATAACCAATCTTTGACGTCGTCGCGCAGCCTTTTATCCGCAAAAGCCGGATGTGCGCGCCGATCAATGCTTTTACGAAGACGACCCTGTGCAGTCAGCAGCAGGGGTGCCATGGCACTCATAGCGGCATTGAAATCATCCCCTGCAGCATCGGGGTAAAGCGTTTCATACAAGGATTGAAGTTTTTGCCGGTCTGCGGAGGTAAGGCAGCTTTCGGCAGCTTGCAACACGTGTGCGCGCAGTTCACCCAGCGCATGCTGCAGCACCTCCTGTATTTGCTCAGGCGCGCCTGCGGTTTGCAGCGCCAAATGGTTGTTTTGGTCTAGCCATTGGTCCCGGCGCGCCAGCATGTTTTTAAGCAGGATGCTGGCGCTGGCAGCATCGTTATTTAAAAAAGCCAGAAACTCGGCGATAACCGGCGCGGTAGCTGCGCCACTCGTCAACTGTTGCAGCAGCGCTTCGCAGGCTTGATGGTAAAGATGATCCGCTGATTCCAGTAGTTCCAGACCCGCGACACTGGTTTGCCTAGGAATTCGGGTAGCCAGTTCCATGGCAAAACTATCGATGGTTTGTACCTTCAAGCGGTTGGGGTTAAGACGTAGCCCCCAGCCCGCAGCGCCATCGCGTTGTCGGATCCGCTGCGCCACTGGACTGTCTTCATCCAGCGCAGCGAGGATGCGTTGTTTCATTTCCGTTGCCGCCTTGCGCGTGAAGGTGATCGCAAGAATCTCCTCCGGGCGGTTAACCGTTTCTAGTAGATTCAGGAAGCGCTGCACCAAGAGGGTGGTTTTTCCAGAACCCGCAGGGGCCTGAACGATGCAAGATCGGCGAGGGTCCACGGCTTTCTCTCGAGCGGACTGGTCCACTGGCGACTGCTGCTCAATCGAATTCATTGTCTGAACTCTCTTCAACCGCTGTATTGACGCGACACAGGCCTTGAAGGTGACAGTAGCGGCAGGCGCCCCTGCGCGGCGTCACCGTGGCATTGCCTTCCTTGAGTGCCTGAGCTAATTGGGTAAGCGTTTGCAGCCATTGCTCACGTTGCTCGGCCCAGGGTTCCGGTGTGGGCCTGATCGATAATGCGCCGCTGGCTGATACGCTCAACGGTTGTTCACCGATGCCTACGGCTTTTACATCCTTATCACTGATGCATGCGTAAGCGACGCTGGCGATCTCAGCATCGATAAGACTATAGATGGGCAGTTGAAGGTCTGAAGGCGGCGACTTTATTGCTCCAGCTGCGGATTTGCTCGAGGATTTGTAATCAATAATGACCGCGCGATTATTCACTTTATCGATGCGATCGACGCGCAAGGCGAAGGTAAGCCCAGCAAGCTCAAGCTGAAATTCGCGCTCAATGGCGTGTATTGCGAATGGCTCGCGCTGTGCTTCAAGGGTGAACCACCTTCTTACCAGAGCGGTGAGTCTCGAATATTCGTTTTTCAGGAACTCTGTAGGCAGAGTTACGCGATGTCCGAGCACCTCCGAACACGCGTGATAAATCTCTGCGTCAGTAAGCTCCAGTATCTCTTGACTGGTCGCGCAGCGCTCGGTGAGGTGCTGCATAAGCGCATGCAGGGTTAGCCCACGTTCCAATGCGTCTGGAAACTCCGTTGGTTCGCGCTCGCGGCGCAGTCCGAGGCGCTGCTGGGCATATGCACGAAAGGGGCACTCCAATTGATCTTGCAGCGCGTTAGTGCCTCCGCGCATGCGTTGTTCATGGACAGGCAGGCCCTTAAAATCTTCGGTTTGCACCAATTCCACCGAATCCCTGTGGTAGTAGGGGTGATAGATTTTTGCTTCAGCCGTAAACGCAAAACTTGCGACTTGAGCTACATCTGCCACGGCGCGGCTCGGCAGCAGTTCATAGCCATCGAGCTGGCTGACATAGCTGAAATTCAGCTCGGCGCCGCTGTTGAGCCATTGATTAAGTATTCGTTGCGCGAATGCCAATTCCTGATCCGGGCTGATTCTTGGAAGTTGATGTTGCTGGGCCAACTGGACCGGAATAAAGGGGTTCAGGGACGCGCTTTGAGGAAAGCTATTGGCGTCCATTCCGCAAACCCAAAGGTGTGAGTAGTCGAGCCCGGTAGTTTCGAGCAAACCGAGAACTTGGACCTGCGAGGCCGGTCGTTGTGGCGCAAACATTTGGATCTGGAGATGCAGGGTCAGGAGATCAAGTGCGGCCTCAAAGGGCATCTGTTCCGTGTCCGCCTGTTGCGCTCTGGCAAGAGCTGTCAGGTATTCACGAATCTGTCCAACGGCTTGAAATTGCGTTGACTCAAGCGCACCGGAGTTGGGCCAGTTGGCAGTCTGCAACACGTCGTCGATGAACTCTAACCAGTAGGCAAAGTGCTCGCTTCTCGGTGCCCGCCCGAGCTGTTGCCGCAGGGCGGTGGCCTCAGTGTCGTGACCGATCGAGCGAATATCTATCAGCCGCTGGCCCGGTGGCCAACTGCGCAGCGCAGTGATGCACCAGGGCAATGACAGGAACGGTGAAAACGCCAGAGTTTCTAGGTCGTTTTTGCTGATTGGAGCACGGCACCAATTGAGTAATATGTTCGCATGCATCCATGCAGGTTGATCGAATAGAGGGCTGCCTCCAGACAAGTCGAAGCAGCGGGTAGCACTACCTAGATCTGGGTCGAAAGCGACCGAAAACTGGCGCTGTACGCGATGATAGACCTGTGCCAGTTTGGGCACGACAACAGCGACTCGGGCATTCGGTTGCCGGCGACATATCTCCGCTGACCAGCGCGCTGCCGCCGCGAGTTCAAAGGCCATTGAGTCAAAAGCGAACAGCCGGTGTTGTTTGGGCGGGTGGCTGGTTAGCCTACTCTCTGTAACCGCCGCCATGGTCGCAAAATCGTGGATAAACTGTTGATCTTTGAGCCACTTTACGCCGCTTGTACGAGCGCAGGCTTCAAGATAGCGCTGCTCAGTCACAGATAAGTGATCAAACGCGATCAAAAGCAGGGGCTTACGGGGAAAACTATTGTTTTCTAATAATATTTTTGCGCTTTGGCTGGCATAGAATTCGTCGGGTTGGGTGAGGTCGAATACAGCGCGCGCCCAGGGCACAAATAACTCGCTGCTTTCACTGCCATCCTCCAACTCGTCTATCTCGATGTCGTATCTATGCAGTAATGCCTGTGCCTGGGCTGCACTCGGGCTTAAGTGGCGGTTAGAGTTATCAGCACACTGATAAAAGCGGGTCAGCAACTGGCTGTCGGGGAGCAATCGAGCAGTCACATCACCATGGTCCTGCCAGCTGACAAATTGCTCCTGCAGAAATTGGTTCAAGCTCGAGCAGTGAGGACTCGGCCACGCCTTAAGCCCCTGTGCCTTAAACGCCTGATTAAGTCCGCGGCGCAGTTCACGGGCAAGACGCTCATTGGGCGTGACAAGAATGAAATCGTTGCTGGCATCGAGCAGCGAATCGGAGATTTTAACGAACGCATTAACCACTGGGAGAGTGTAACCCAAGCGGACTTAGAAAGAGCTTAAGCGTAGGAGTGGGTGTTAAATTTGACCGCACTCAATGCGTGAAGTGGCGGATTGCGATAAGGCAACAAAAAACTCAAAGTCGGCGTAGTTTTGCTACCCAGTGGACGGTCAGAACAGCTAACATAAGGCCTTCAAAATTTGGAACGTGTAAAATGTGGCATTTGATCGAAGACTTCTTTGACCAGGGTTTGGTGATGAAGGCATTGATAGGAGTCGGATGGCTGGCGGTGTTGATTATGATTTTCAGTCTCGGGCAGCAGTTGCTGTCGTCTTAGGCCTTAATTGCAGGACATAAAACACTATGTGGTTATCCTCGTTAAGTACCGATCAGCGTCATGTCATGGCACGGCTCGCGCATAACGTTATTGTGTCTGATGGCTTGCTCGATCCGAACGAAGAGGGGATGTTGGTCGAGCTCAAGCGGGAAATGGGTCTGAGTGAGCTCAAGGAACTGGAATACCTTGACCTGCAGGGCATTCACGATATTTTCCAAGACAGACGTTCCCGGGTCATCGTGGTCCTCAATTTGATTAAATTGAGTTACGTGGATGGCGCGTTTGAGATCGAAGAAGAGTGTTTGCTCAAAGAAATCGCTCGGGCCTTCGAGATTTCGGATACCGACTTTTTGCTGCTTGATAACTGGGTGCGCAGATTGTCTGCGCTTGAGGACGAGGCGAACACGTTCTTTTCCTAATTCGGAGAATGGGCGAAACAGGAAGTTCGCAATTCAGCCACAGCGCGCGATGAGGCAGGTTTTGACCCAAGCGGATGAACAAAAGAAGATACTTGAGTGGTTAGAAGGCCTGCGGGTGGAACACAACGATCTGGATGTGGTCATCAACCACCTGTTGGAAGCGCGCCACCATGACAGTATGCGTATACAACGTTTAAAACGCCGCAAGCTCAAGATCAAAGATATGATCCACCGTCTCGAAAGCGAATTAATACCCGATCTCGATGCCTAAAACCGCACTTGTAAAGCCGCTTACCGTGGCGATCTCGTCCACTGCCTTGTTCGACCTGTCAACCTCAAATGAAATATACGAAAGTCAAGGTTTAGCGGCTTACCGGCGATATCAAATCGATCAGGAAGACGCTGTTCTAGAGCCCGGTGACGGCTATTATTTAGTAAAAAAAATACTAAATATCAATAAATTGCTTGGAAAACCTCGAGTCGAAGTAATACTTCTTTCGCGCAACTCAGCCGATACGGGGCTGCGTGTGTTCAACTCGATAAGAGCTCATGGATTAGGCATAACCCGTGCCGCTTTTTGTTCCGGCGCTTCGCCTTATCGCTACATAAATGCTTTCGGCTGTGATTTGTTTTTATCGACCCATGGGGACGATGTTCGATTGGCGCTGGAAGAGAGCGTGGCTGCCGCAACACTGCTCGGTCGCCGCAGCGGACAAACGGACGCGGACGATTCGGTTCTCAGACTCGCTTTTGACGGCGATTCCGTACTGTTCTCAGATGAGGCGGAACAGATCTATCAACGCGATGGGTTGGAAGCGTTTAGCCAACATGAACAAGCGAAGGCAGGGGATGTGCTTGGTGGTGGGCCGTTCAAAGCCTTTTTGGCCGCGTTGCAGAGTCTGCAGCAAGAGTTTCCTGAAGGGCAAAGCCCCATCCGTACAGCCTTGGTGACGGCTAGGGGTGCGCCAGCCCATGAGCGGGTAATTCGTACTTTGCGCGAGTGGGATATTCGGCTCGATGAGTCGTTGTTTTTAGGCGGAATGGATAAGACCGAATTCTTGCGCGGGTTCGCTGCGGATATCTTTTTTGATGACCACGAGTTGCATTGCAATCGTGCGGCGGGTCACATCGCGACGGGGCATGTGCCCCATGGGGTGGCGAATGACAAGGGGTAAGACAGTTCGGCCCTAGCCAAAAATTTAGTAATAAAAAATTGTTTTTTAATAGCTAAAAGCGATATTAATATCCAACCTTGTTATTGTTTTGCACGGGTTTGTCGGGATGAAACTACAGCAGCTTCGATACATCTGGGAAGTGGCGAACCACGGCCTGAATGTTTCTGCCGCGGCTGAATCTCTGTTCACGTCGCAACCGGGTGTGAGTAAGCAGATCCGGCTCCTAGAACATGAATTGGGGGTCGAGATTTTTGCTCGAAATGGCAAACATCTTTATGAGATCACGCCGGTAGGTCAAAAAATCGTTGCCATGGCAGGAGAAATCTTGCGCCAGAGCGAGACGATAAAGCAAATGGCTCAGGAGTATTCGGACGAAACTCAAGGGGCTCTAAGTATAGCGACCACGCACACTCAGGCGCGCTATGCATTACCGCCAGTGATTACGGCCTTCCGAGATGCTTACCCCGACGTAACTTTGCATATGAATCAGGGCTCCCCCGAACAGATAGCCCAACTCGCCGATACCGGAACCGCAGACTTTGCCATTGCGACCGAGGGGATGGAACTGTTCCAAGATTTAATCATGATGCCTTGCTACCGCTGGAATCGCTGCCTCGTGGTACCCAAAGACCACCCGTTGGTGAATGTGCAGCAATTAACGTTAGAGCATCTCGCGCGAGTACCCATCGTTACTTACGTGTTTGGCTTTACCGGGAGATCTAAACTTGATTCAGCCTTTGGTGCCGCCAAGATTGTGCCCAATGTGGTCCTTACAGCCACCGACACCGATGTCATCAAGACTTATGTTCGATTGGGCTTAGGGGTTGGAATTATCGCGGGTATGGCATTTGATGACGTGCAGGACCAGGATTTGGTGCGTATCGACGCAAGTCATTTGTTCGAACCCAGCGTCACTTATATTGGTTTTCGGCGCGGCACCTTCTTGCGCGGTTATATGCTGAATTTTATTAAGCTATTCGCGCCGCATCTGGACGAATGGACGGTGCAGGACGCTTTAGCCTGTGCAACGCGAAAAGATCGGGAAGCGATGTTCGCAGAAATTCCGCTGCCGCAGAGATAGCCGCACCCCAGTCGATAGCGCCGAATTTTCGGCACTCAAGCGTCGGTTGAAAGGCTTTTTATTGTTAATTGTTGCGGGTTTCACCAAATAAACGGAGTGCGTTGCGATATGCTTACGCAGT
>DEBN01000069.1:22265-22396 GCA_002348825.1 Gammaproteobacteria bacterium UBA2955 | reverse complement strand
GATTGCACTTAATTTGTCTGTGTCCAATGTTTGGGACTCAGGGAGAATCGTTGCATCGTCCGTAGTGTCCCAGCATGCTGTAGCAAAGCTGGGTATGAGCTGGCACACACTTGTTGCCAGGCCCCCGCTTA
>DEBN01000069.1:17982-21924 GCA_002348825.1 Gammaproteobacteria bacterium UBA2955 | reverse complement strand
CTTTAATGCATGTCTTCTAATCATCGCCTTGTCCTTTTTGTGCTTAATTGTTGCGGATGTTGACCCCCTGTATTGGCCGCCGCGGTGCTGCCGGTTTTTTTTGATTTTTGTATACGAGATCCTCGCGATATCGATCATGATAAGTGCGGGCTTCTATTGGAAAGAGATCTGCGCTTCTAGTGGCCGAGAGCTGCCTTCGATCCCTAGCCTATTTACAACAAATAGTATAAGTCTAAAAAGTATACCGCAGTGAGAAGGTTGCACAATTGTTTCTTTGGGTTGGCAGGCGCAAGTGAGTTGTATGATCTGTTAGAGTTTGTGGGGCATAGTGTCTTCGACGGTGGCTGGGTGGTTTTGCGTGCCGGGGTTGGGCTTGCGGCACGCGACGGCAGACGAAAAGTATTCGCTTTCTGATGTTATAGGGCAGTAGATTGGCGAGGCATGATGGCGCCCATCCGCGTAAAATTTGCGTTTACCGAAGTAACGATAACGCCCTAAATTCAGGCTTATAAAACCACGATTGTCGTTTTGGGCAGAGAGGTCGTAGAGGCCGTTAAACGTCTCCGCGAAACGACATCCTCGTTGTTATCAGTTCGCGGCGTTCAGTGATGGCGTCAAGGCGAATCTGATTTTGTCGTCAATTACCGTGCGCGCAAGATGTAAGGTCTCGGCAATGGTAGCGTTCGTGATCAGCGTTTCATCAGTATCGGTCTGTAAATGTTGGTTTTCCAGTAGCGCGTCAACAAACTGGTCGAACAATCCTTGATCGAAAAACTCGGGGGCATTTATACCGTGTAGTCTGGCCATTTGTTGGGCTGCGACTTGGCTGCGTTGGCAAAGGCTCTCGCGTGTATGTCGGCCGTGGTGTGCAAGACTCAGCACGATGTACATTCGTTCTAGGGTTTCATTTACCAACTTTGACAGCAGCAACAGGGGTAAACGCTGCTCGCTGTGTTGTGCCGCAGGTAAAATCACTTCATCGTCACGGCGCACCAGCCCGAGTTTCTGCATTGAGTCCAGCGCAGCGTCGGTGTTGGCGGGTAAGGAGGCGCAAAGCTCCCTGGCAATATACGGATAAACCAGATCTATACTGGCCTTCAAGCGCGTCGTAGTGATCCCGCGCCTGCGGTTAACCAGCAGGCAAGCAACCAATGAGGGCAGAGCCAGCAAATGCAGTATGTTATTGCGATACCAGGTTAGCATCACCGCGTTTACGGGTTGCAGCGAAAGCACTTCGCCGAAAGCCTGGGTTTCTCGATTCAGCCATCCAAGTTTTTCGGCGGAATGAATCAGTTGCAAAGGTGTGGTGTTGGTTTCGGTAAGATGTTGGTCGCCGCCAAGATCACGGATCAGCTGCCGATGATGCTGAATTTGATCTACCAGTTGTTGTTCCGGCATCGCTTGCTTATCTGCTGTGAGAATGGCGCTGGCGATTAAGTTGATCGGGTTGGCGCTCGCCTGACGATTGATGGCCTGCATGATTTCGTCGCCTAGCCGCGGCAGAATCTGCCCAGTCGCGAGGCCCTCGTTTTTTTGGTCGGCCAGCCACTCATCGAGCTTGATGGGTGTGCCGAAATTGACATGCAATTCGCCGAAGTTTTTACGGATCAGCTTAAGGCTGGCAATGATGTCGAAAACGCTCTCGCGTTTCTTATTTGCGCCGCGTAGTTCGGATAGGTAGCTGTTGCCCTCGAGGACAATTTCATAGCCAAAGTACACTGGGACGAAGGCCAATGGCTTAGGCAGGCCACGCAGCTGACTGTCAACGCACATTTTCAGTAAACCAAATTTTGCCGGCAACAGGCGCCCGGTGCGCGATCGACCACCCTCGGGAAAAAATTCCAGACAATGACCCCTTTGGGCCAATTGGTAGACATATTCGGAAAATACGCTTGCGTAGAGCGGATCTTGGCGAAAACTTCTGCGCATAAAAAATGCGCCGCCGCCGCGCAAAAAACGTCCGACCAACGGCATGTTTAAATTGTCCCCCGCAGCGATATGGGGAATCATCAAACCGTGCACATATAGAGTGTAGCTCAGCACTAGATAGTCCACATGGCTGCGATGCGAGGGCACGTAGATGAGCGTATGACTGTCGCTATTCTGTGCCAACAGCTCTACGTTGCTGACATGCACACCGCTGTACAGACGATTCCAAAACCACGTGAGTAGCGCTAGGAAGACCCGGATTTTGCCGTGGGACATATTCGCCGCTACTGACTTTGCGTAACGCCTTGCGCGTCGCTCGAGTTTTGAAGTTGCCTGTCCTTTTAGTTCTAGCTCGCGCATTGCGCCGCGGACCTGATCGCTCGCGATCACCGTATCTATAAGGGTATTACGGTGCGCGAATTCCGGGCCCAGAGTGGCCTCGCGCTGCTGGCGGTGTTTTACCCGTAAATAGCGAGCGGTGCGTCTAATTGCAATATCTCGACCCTTAGAAAGATCGGCTATCTCTGCTAAGGCGATGGGAGCGCCGCATCGCACGTGGATATCGTGCCGGTTGACGAGTAGCGATAAGCTGCGTTTGAAGCGACCAGAAAGCTCGCGGCTCTCGCTTGTTAGAGCGTGTTGCCAGCTGCCTTTGGGTGCCAATGAGCGGCCCCAAAAGACGGTGAATGGGACGATTACTATATTGCGTTTAGTCGTTTCAGGTGCGTCGACGAGGCTGAGCATACGTCGTGAATAAGTCTGCATAGTCATGCGTCCGGCGACCGGTCGGCGCAACGCAAATGCGCGACGAGTGAGTTTCCAATCGTCGAACTCGAGTGGTTCTAGGGGCGAGGGGTAATCGCTGCCACGGATTGCTAGGTCGAGTATTAAAAGATCTGAGAGCACCCGTTGCGACTGGACGTAAACCACTTCACTGTCAGGGTCTAATGCAAATTGAGCGCTCAGCGAAGGTTTGGTTAGCCAGCGGATAAGCCGATAGTATAGGCCATAGAGGGCTCTCATGACGGCGTCAGTGCTTGCAGCAGGGACTCAGCGTTACTTTGGCCGTTGGCCGCTGTACAAACCGTCTAAATCATCGACCGATGCTGGTTCAGAGGTTTGACCCTGATCTAATTCCCATATTTGCTGGTATCGCTCGAGGCTCAGTTGAGTGGAGTTTTCCGTAGTCTGTAGAATCGTTGGTCGCAGAAAAACCAGCAGGTTAGTTTTAGTACGCTCGTTAGTCGTGGTGCGAAATAGTGCGCCCAGTAGCGGGATCTTGCCCAATACGGGCACGCGCGCATTGGTGCTGTTGACATCATCCTGAATCAATCCGCCCAACACAATGGTTTGCCCATCGGCCGCTAACACGGTCGTTTCAATGGTGCGTTTAGAGGTCACTACGTCGGCAAAAGCGGTGCCACCGACGGGAGTATTTATAACATTGGTGATTTTCTGCGAAATCTCCATGCGCACATCGCTGTTCTCGAACACGTGTGGCGTGACCACCAGTTCAATTCCAACGTCCTGTCTATTCACCGTGGTGAAAGGGTTGCTGACGCCGTCACCTGTTGTGGAAAATGAACCGGATCGAAAGGGCACTTCACGCCCCACCAAGATTTTCGCCTCTTGGTTGTCGAGGGTCAGAATGCTGGGTGTGGACAGTAAATTAGCGTCGGAGTTGTTCGCGAGCGCGTTGACTACGGCGCCAAATGACACGCCGTCGGTGTTAATCTTTGCGCCGGCTAAGGTGGGTGACGTGAGCGACGCCAAACCCTCTAGCACGCTTATTTTGCTGTCGCCGTCGCTAATCGCTCCGGCCAGAAGGCTGCTGATCACTCCGCTTAGGCTCGTGCTCACCAATGGCGCGCTGTCGCCACGTTGATCGCCTGCCGCCATTTCCACCCCAAGCGAACTGCCTTCATCTAATGCGACTTCCACGATCGCAGCCTCGATCATCACTTGAGCGCGCGGTGTGTCCAGTTTCTCCAGCAGTGTAAGGATCTCGCTCAT
>DEBN01000069.1:15701-17587 GCA_002348825.1 Gammaproteobacteria bacterium UBA2955 | reverse complement strand
ATTGTAACGTCTTGATTGGATTTTTGATCGGGCTTGGAAGATTGTCCGATGACGCTCGTTAATATCTTGCTGATGTTCTCCGCGTCTGCGTGGCTCAACAAAACGACCTGAGTAGAGTCTGTGGTTGTCGCAGGCCGATCCAGCTTATCGATGATCTTCATGACCTCCGCTATGGGTCGTGGCTTGCCGCGCAATACCAGGGAATTGTTCCGTTCGTTCGCGATGACTTGAACCTTAGTGGGCCCCTTGGCCGCGCTGCCAATTTGATCGGGCGCGACTTTTTCTAGGATCGCTGCAACGCTGCCCACCCATGCTTCTTCTAACGCCACCATGACCACTTCGTCCTCATCGGCGACGTCGATCTCACGAATAAGCTTTTTCAGACGCAGGATGTTGTCGGCGTGATCCGAAATGATCACCACATTCGGATTGGTCACGCTGCCAATATGACCGTATTGAGGAATCAATGGTCGTAGCAGTTTGAGCAGTTCATCTGATGCGGTGTTTTGTACTGCAATCACTTCGGTCATCAGTTCTTCAGGTGCGGCAGCCTCGGGTCGGCCGAGAGCGCCGGGCGTCTGCTTGCCGGTTGCGCTCTGCTGGATGCGGATTACGTCACCAGACGGCACGGCGGTATAGTTTTGCAGGCGCAAGACACTCAAAAACAGTGCGTAAACGCCGTCCTTGCCGAGGGGGGTGTCGGAGATAACGGTGACCTGGCCCTTTAATTTCGGATCGACGATAAAGGTCTTGCCGGTAATTCTCGCCACTTGCGCAACGAATTCCTGAATATTGGCGCCCTTGGTCGCCATCTGCCAAGTTTGGTCTCCAGCGCTTTCGGCGTTGGACACGTGAATTGGACAAAGGGCCAAGCTTAGAACCAATAAGGTTGTTAGCGCTGTGCGATGGTGCATTAGGAGCCTACTCATGAATTATCTAGGGGTTGGTATGGAGGCGGTGATAACGAAGCGTTGATTATTGCGCATTACCTCTAATCTTGCTCTGCCGCTGGTCATAATTTCTGCAATCAGGGCTTTGTCGTTTCGCACATTACTCATGGCGTTGCCGTTGATCGAGAAGATAATATCGCCGCGTTTTAGCCCGGCCGTTTGAAAGTACGGTGAGTTGGCTACCTCTCCCACTTTGTAGCCGCCGCTAGAATCTGCAGTTAGGCCAAGCTCGCCGATTGCGGCTTGGGGATCGGCTATAAGCTGTTGCGTCAAGGTGGCGGCACTCTCCGCGATTTCGGGCTGGGCGGGGGTGCGATCGGGCAAGCTTTGAGGTTTGGTCGGCTGCGACGCCGCTGAGTTCTTCGTGGCCTGCGGTAATGTTGATTTGTTGCGGGCTTTGTACGTGCTCTCCGGGAACGCCAGTGATTCGAGTTGACCTGCGCGCCTCAGCAGTACTTGTTGTGGATAGACCTCTGCGAGCACGGCATTGCCCGGCACGCTCTCGCCAACGGTGTACAAACGCGCGCGCTGACCCCGCTGGCCGATTATGGCCGCTGAAAATGTGTTTGCAGACGCCGCGAAAACCGCTTTCAGTTCCAGCGGCAGTCGGGTTGCTTGTGCGTTGGGAACGTTTTGTGCCAAAGCACCAGCCTCGCGGCTAGGTCGGCCAAACAGATGCAGGTTAACCAATGCGTTCACATCAACGGCACCGGATATGCCCGTGGCGGCGGTGGCCGTCGTCGCCTGTGTTGAGTATGTTGCGGGGCTGTCCGGTAGATAAATCAGATTTCGCGCGGTATTTATAAGGGTCGCAAGGATGCCAAGGATAAGCATCCAACGTGCCGGTGCTGCCAATTTAACTGCGTACTCACTCATCAACATGACGTGCTCTTAAAACCCTCTTTGCGTGCCTCTCTGGGCCACTGGGTGACGGCG
>DEBN01000069.1:0-15302 GCA_002348825.1 Gammaproteobacteria bacterium UBA2955 | reverse complement strand
AATCTGACGCTCGATCTCCATCACGATCTCATCGGGCGCTTGATCGCTGGGCCAGGGTTGGGCCATTAGGTCAAAAAACCGGCGGCGAAGGCGAATATGAACCCAACCGCCGGTACGCAGTGTTAAATCCAACAGTTGCGCCGGACTCGAAAACGGCGAAATTGTTGCGGTGACGCCATCGTTCTGTTCTGTGATCAAGCGCGCCTGTAGGGCGGGTAGGGTAATTTGATTAAACTGGTTTGCCAGGATGTAACTCACCTGGCCACCGCTCCATGTCAGCTCGAGTGGCGCGGCTAAATCCAGCTGTGTCAGAGTGCTTGCGTTGTAGGGCATACGCACGCGGCTAGGGGCTAAGGTAAAGTCACCGCTTAGGAAAATATCGAACGGATTCAAGACCGACGCAAGCGCCGCGCTGTTTATTGTCCCCTCGGTTTGCAGTATGACAGCGGCCGGGCCGACGCCGATGCGGCCGGCTAGTTGGATTTCCGCATTGGTAAAAGACCAGTCGAAAGTTGGCTGCAGGTTGAGCGGAGCGGTGCTTTGGTCGTCGCGTAGTTGGCTTAGATGCCACTTAAGCTCGCCGGTGGGGCCGCCTCGAATAATGATTGTAGCTCGGCCATTCCAGACAGAACCGCCATAGCGAATGGCGTCGACCGCGGGTAATCTGGCAACGGCGTGTTGGGTCAGGCTGGCGGGCAGTGAGGCAATGGCGAGTGGCAGGCCTATAAGTAGCAGTAAGGCTG
This sequence comes from Gammaproteobacteria bacterium UBA2955, assembly GCA_002348825.1. Taxonomy (GTDB): domain Bacteria; phylum Pseudomonadota; class Gammaproteobacteria; order Pseudomonadales; family Azotimanducaceae; genus UBA4421. Next base: position 14,559 of record DEBN01000069.1, on the reverse strand, counting down.
TAATGAGGGCAAATCGCTTCACAGCGCGTTCTTGGCGGCGGTAAATAAATGCTCAATGATGCCGCTGTAGATGCGCGCGAGCGGCTGCAAGTCATCGATTCGCACAGACTCGTTGACTTTATGAATTGTGGCATTAACGTGCCCGAGTTCGATTACCTCTACCGGGCCCTCAGGATGATTTTCCCAAGGCGCAATAAAGCGCCCGTCTGACGTGCCGCCAGAGGTGCTCATCTCGGTTGTTAGGCCAGTTTCTTTGCGTATCGCGGCGTCTACGGCGGCGCTGAGGCGTCCCGGCTGCGTTAGGAAGGGTGCGCCGGAAAGATGCCAGTCTATGTCGAACTGCAGCCCCGCGGACCCTAGCGTCTCCTCAATCTGCGTTTGAAGTCCCGCGGCGGTCTGTTCGGTATTAAAACGCAGATTAAAGTCGGTGGTTAAGCTGCCGGGAATAACATTGGTTGCACCGGTGCCTGACTGGATGTTAGAGATTTGTAGCGATGTAGGTGGATAAAAGTCATTGCCTTGATCCCAGACGGTAGCGGCCAGAGTGGCGAGCACCGGCATCGCGCTATGTATCGGATTGTCGGCGTCATCAGGGTAGGCCACATGGCCCTGCACACCACGCGCAGTGAGGCGTGCATTTAACGAGCCGCGTCTGCCGCAGCGTACGACATCGCCTAGTCGTTGGTACGAACTGGGTTCGCCAACGATGCAGAAATCTGGGCGGATGCCTTCTGCGTTGAGTTCACGGATGGCATGAGCAGTACCGTGGGTGGCCTCACCTTCTTCATCACTGGTAATCAGAAAGCTTAAGGTTCCAGATAGATCGGACCGCTGCAAGTGATTTTCCACGGCCACCAACATTGCGGCCAGACTGGACTTCATGTCGGCGGCACCTCTGCCGACTAATAAGCCATCTTTTATTGTGGGTTCGAAGGGGGGGCTGTGCCATTGTTCCAGTGGTCCCGACGGCACGACATCCGTATGCCCGGCGAACAGTAAGTGCGGACTCCCGCGGCCAAAGCTGGCCCATAGGTTGTGGACACCATGGGCATTAAACTGGCGCAGCGAAAATCCCAGTTTGCTTAGATATTCGCCGATAATGGTCTGGCACCCTGCATCTTCGGGTGTGACTGATACCCGCCGAATTAGTTCGCAGGTGAGGTTTAGAACAGGGTTGCTGGCGTCCATCTAAGTGGTCAGTTGTGCTGATGTAATTGGTCATTAAGTTCGATGGCTTTGCGGTTGGTGCGACAGACTATGTTGCCGTTCTGACTGTCGCGAATGAACAACATGTCCGACTTTCCGGCCAATTCCCGGGCTTTCACGGTGCTCATTACCTCGCCGAACTCGTCGACCAAAGAGATCCCCATGCCGGCGGTAATGTACAGACCGGCTTCAATGGTGCAGCGGTCGCCGAGTGGAATGCCGGTGCCTGCATTAGCGCCAATCAAACAGTTCTCACCAATGCTGATGTTGATGTTGCCGCCACCTGAGAGCGTGCCCATGGTGCTCGCGCTGCCGCCTAGGTCGCTTCCCGATCCTAGCGTCACGCCCTGCGAGATTCGGCCCTCCACCATATTTGGCCCAAGTGCTCCCGCGTTAAAGTTTACAAAACCCTCGTGCATCACCGTAGTGCCGTCGCCTAGGTATGCGCCCAGTCGGATACGACTGGCATCGGCAATGCGCACACCGGTGGGCACCACGTAATTGACCATTTTGGGAAACTTGTCGACCGCGAAAACTTCGAGCTGCTGATGGTTGAGATGGGCTTTTGTGATCGCTTCGGGCAGTTCTTCGATAGCGATTGGGCCGACTGAGGTCCAAGCTACGTTCGGCAGATGGGCGAAGATTCCATCTAGATTAAGACTGTTCGGCAAACATAAGCGATGGGACAGCAAGTGCAATTTTAAGTAGGCCTCTGCGGTGTCCGCGATCGCTGCATCGGTGTCTAGACGGACGGCCACGAGCTTTCGGGTGGCATCGGCGAATGTGGTGCCAGCGATGCCGCCGCCAACGGCTTGATCTATAGCTTGGGCTTGATCTGCGTTGATGTTACTGGTGCCTGCAGGTAATTCGGCGATGGCTTGCAGTACTTCGCCTCGGGGCTGAAGCACTGGTTGCGGGAAAAAGCAGTCCAGCATCGCGCCGCGCGCGCTGTACCGAGCCAAGCCGAGGCCGAAAGCAAAAATTTCTGTCATGATTCCTTCGCGTTAAATGATCAAGGTCTCAGCACCCACGGGTGCGACGTGCCGAGCGCTAAATGATACTACAGCCGTCCTTGGTATTGCTGTTTCCGCCTATCTTGCGGTCAGTTTTTGCTCAGCTGGTCGGCGAAGTCGGCTAATCGATGAGCCGCGTCCATGCAGGCCGCCAGTGGCGCCACCCAGGCGACGCGCACGTGGTTAGCGCCAGGATTACCTAACATCGCCTGATCGCGCCCAAGAAATGACCCCGGCATTACCGTGATGTGTTGTTGTGCGTATAGAGACTGACAAAAGCTTAAATCGTTTGTTGGCGTAGGCAGCCAGTGATAAAAGCCACCTTCGGGCTGCCGCACATCGTAGTGGGGCGCTAATATTTTGGTTACCGCATCGAATTTCTCCTGGTACAGCGCTCGATTGCTCTGGACGTGAGCCTCGTCCTGCCAAGCCATAGTGCTCGCGTGTTGCTGGTGTGTTCCCATAGCGCAGCCATGATAGGTCCGGTAGTGCAGGAATTTTTCTATGATGTCGGCGTCGCCGGCGACGAAACCACTGCGCAAGCCGGGCAGGTTTGAACGCTTCGACAAGCTGTGGAATACCACACAACGCGCAAACTCTCGGTTCCCCATGGCCTCGCTTGCGGCAAGCAGGCTGCTAGGTCGTGTTTGTTCGGAGAAGTAAATCTCCGAATAACACTCGTCTGCAGCAATGATGAAGTCGTGGCGGTGCGCCCTTTCTATGAGACGTTGCATCTGCGAATCGCTGATCAGGTGTCCGGTTGGATTACCGGGCGAACAAATGTACAGCAGCTCCATCGCGTCCCATGTCGCATCGGTGACGGCGTCAAAGTCTGCGGCGTAGTCGCTGTCCGCGGTATTTGCAATGTAATAGGGCTGGGCCCCTGCCAGCAAAGCGGCGCCCTCATAGATTTGGTAGAACGGATTGGGCATGCCAACCAAACTTTTGTTATGCCCGCTTAGCACAGCCTGAGCAAAAGCAAACAACGCTTCGCGTGTGCCGTTCACGGGTAAGATGTGCCGCTCGGCAGATGCGGTGACAGTGAACCGATTGCGCAACCAGGCCGCAACGGCGTGGCGCAACGCGTCGCTACCCCGAGTTGCTGGATAGGTTGCGAGGTGTTGGGTCATGGCGCCGGTGTCGCACAGAATATCGATCACGAAATTTGGTGGAGGGTGTTTGGGTTCCCCAATAGATAGCGCGATATGGGCAAGTTCGCCCTCATAAGCGCTGTTGGCTAACGCCGCTCTGAGTTTTTCAAACGGATAGGATTGCAATAATTCAAGTTTAGGGTTGGTCGCCAAGGCGTTTATGCTCCAATTGTTTTGCCCAATTCGCTGTCCAGCCGTTGCCGCAATGTATGCTTCAGGGTGTAGATTTCTTCGCTATTGCATAAACCTTCGCCGTGCTCGTTCTGCACGATAAAGATATCCTCTACGCGCTCGCCTAGCGTGGTAATTCGAGCCGAAAGCAGGGTTAGCTTCATTTCCATGAACAATAAGCCTAAGTGTGCGAGCAGACCTGGACGATCGGCGGCCAGAATGCTGATTGTGGTTAAGTCCTCCTCGGTAGTGACCTCAACTTCGGTCGGCCATGGCAGTTCCCTAAGCTGGCGGGGTATTCTGCGCTCTTCGCGGGAGGTGTCTAAAACTTCGTCGCTTAAGCTGGCGATTAAGGAATCACAGATACGCTGTCTAGAGCTGGTTTGTTCGCCGATAGCCTCGCCTTCCTGGGTTAGCACAGTAAGCGCGTTAAAGCAGCGTCCCGAAGGGCTGGTATGAATGCTGGCGTCAACAATCGACAAGTTTAATTTGCTTAAACTCGTGACGATCGCTGCAAATACCCCGGGTCGGTCCGGTAGCATCAGATAAATTTGGGTGGCCCCTTCGCCACCGGATTGAGTCGGCGTGTCCTCGAGATGCACGAATACTTGGTCCGCATCTTTGTGGCGCAGTAATTGTGCACTCAGCTGCGCGATTTGCGCGGGCGGGTGCCGTAAGAACAAATCCTCGCCTAGGTCTTGCCATAGTGCGTGTACCTGCTCCGGTTGCGCGTCTTCGGTTTCAACGAGGCGTTCGAGGGCACTTTCTTGACAAGCTAGGATTGCGTTCGCGCGGTCGGGCAGCGACGCCAGACCGTTTTTCAAAGCTTTCCGCGTTTCGCTATATAAGTGCCGCAATAAGCTCGCACGCCAGCTGTTCCATAGTGTTGGATTGGTCGCGTTTATGTCTGCGACCGTTAACGCGTAAAGATAATTCAGACGCATCTCGGAGCGCACCTCGCGCGCAAAGTCCTGCACCACCTCAGGGTCATAGATGTCCTGATGTTGCGCTACGCTCGACATATAGAGATGTTGCTCGACCAGCCAACAGACGATGTCGGTATCCGCGGTATTCAGTTGATGGCGCTGACAAAACAGCTTTGCATCGATTGATCCAAGCGCCGAGTGGTCGCCGCCGCGACCTTTGCCAATGTCGTGATAAAGCCCGGCGATATACAGCAACTCGGGTTTTGGGATGGCGTGCACGCAGTGGTGTGCTACCGGCGTATGTACGAGCGCCTCCGGATAGCGGAACCTGCGCATATTGCCAATTACCATCATGGTATGCGCATCTACCGTGTACACATGAAACAAGTCGTGCTGCATTTGCCCGACGATTTGTGCGAACTCAGGGATGTAACGCGCGAGTACGCCATAGCGGCGCATGCGTGTGAGTTGAGTGACGATGTTAAAGGGCGCTTTTAGCAAGCGCATAAACAGTTGCGTGTGCTCTGGTTTGTGACGAAATTCGTCGTCGATTAGATGCAGCGACTCGCGGATGCGGCGAATGGTGACGGCGCTCACGCCCTCGACGTCCTCACGCTGTGCGATTATAACGAACATCTCCAGCAGCGCCGCCGGATTGTCGCGAAATACCTCATCGCTGCGGATTTCAATGTGTTTGTTGCGCAGCGCAAATTGGCTGTTGATGAGTTCAACCTTGTCGCGTTTCGGTTTATCGGAGCGCTCGCGAAAAAATTGGATGATGATGTCATTGACTTCGGTCAATGCGAGCACATGGCGGTAGTAGTGGAACATAAATAACTCGACGCCGGATTTAGCATCGGTATCTATAAATCCCAGTCGCTGGGCCAATTCACGTTGGTGTGCGAACCTCAAATTATCCTCTTTGCGGCCGGCAATTAGGTGCAGGCCATAACGCACCCACCAGAGGAAGCGCCGTCCGTCGTCTAGCCATTGGCGCTCAAGCTCGCTCAATATCCCCAGCGCGACCAATTCCTCGGTGTTAGTGGTCTCGAAATGACGCAGACAGAGCCATAGCGCGGTATGAATATCGCGCAGGCCGCCGGGGGATGTCTTAATATTGGGTTCAAGGTTGTAGTCGGCGTCTAAATAGTTATCGTGGCGGCTTTTTTGTTCTGCGTACTTGGCGCGGAAGAAGTCGTTTGCTGAGCCCACGCGATCGGGCGCAAGTTTTTGATCAAGTTTTTGCGCCAGTGCTTCATCGCCGGCCATCAGTCGTCGTTCGAACAGTGCCGTGGCGACGGTAATGTCCGCGCGGGCCTGTTGCAGGCAGCCTTTTAGGTCGCGAACACTGTGGCCAACTTCTAAATTCAAGTCGAATACATCGCGCAGAAAACCTTCGATGGGCACGCGTAATTTTTCCGGGTGCTTGGCCAATACCAATAGATCGATGTCCGATCCGGGTTGTAATTCGCGGCGTCCATAGCCGCCGACTGCATACAGCGCTACGTCGGAATGTCCGTCGAGATGCTCCGTCCAAGCGTCCAGCACGAGACGGTCTGCGAGCTCGGTCAAGTCGTCCATCAGCGTTTCTACAGGCTGATTTTGCCAGTAGCGCTGGGCCAAGGCCGCCGTACCTTCGTTTAGGTGCTGCCTACGAGTGGTGGTCGCGGATGCAAGGTTCATCGAGTGCTAGAGCCGCTCTTCGTCGCGGAGTGTGAAAATCTCGGTGCCGTCAGCGGTGACCATTAGAGTGTGTTCCCACTGGGCGGATAATTTGTGATCTTTGGTCACCGCGGTCCATTGATCCGGCAAAATCTTTATCTGTCGTTTACCCGCATTGATCATGGGTTCGATGGTAAAACTCATGCCTTGTTCGAGTATTTGTCCGGTTCCGGGTCTGCCGTAGTGCAGAATTTGTGGTTCGTCGTGGAAGTCTTTGCCGATGCCATGACCGCAAAATTCTCGAACCACAGTGAAACGCTGGGCCTCGGCGTAACTTTGAATGGCGTGACCAATATCGCCCAAACGCGCGCCCGGCCGCACCACTTCTATGCCTCGGTAGAGGCAGTCTTGGGTGACTTTGGAGAGTCGTTTGGCCAGTACGCTGGGTTCGCCAGCGAAGAACATTTTGCTGCTGTCACCGTGATAGCCATTGTCGATGACGGTAATGTCGATGTTCAGAACATCGCCATTTTTCAGTTTCTTACTGGGTGATGGAATGCCGTGACAGACCACGTGGTTAACAGAAGTACATATGGATTTAGGAAACGGCTCCTGACCGCCGCCGCCGCCATAATTTAACGGGGCCGGGATGCAGCGCAGTTCGTTGACGATGTAGTCGTGGCAAAGCTGGTTTAAATGGTCGGTTGTAACGCCAGGTTGCACATGTGGGCCGATCATCGTGAGAACAGCCGCTGCTTTTTTTCCAGCACTGCGCATACCTGCCAGATCGGTCTCGTTCTCGATCCGTGCCACCATATCAAAACTCATTTCTATACCTGAGCGGTTATGGTATAAAGCGCGCCGTTCGGAGTCCATGAGATTGGCAAATTCAATTGCCGGCCTCGGACCGAAGGACGGTAGCAAGATAGTGATGGGCGTTAAGTTCGTTGCCGCTGCAGCAGGCGAAGGCGTGCGCAGAGGTCGATAGAATTTTTCGCAGTTACATCCAAAACTTAGCGCTCGCACAGCGAGGGCAAATCATGTTGCCGGTTTCGTCACAGATTCACGGGTGCTTGGGACGTTGGTCGCGAGTTTGGATCTGGGAAATCGTGCAATAAATCAACCCGGAGACAAAAGTTATGAGTGTAAGCATGCGCGATATGCTTGCGGCTGGTGTGCATTTCGGCCATCAGACGCGGTTCTGGAACCCTAAGATGGCACCGTTCATCTTTGGTGCACGCAACAAGATTCACATCGTCAATCTTGAGAAAACCCTTCCTGCGTTTAACGACGCGTTGATCGAAATGCGCAACCTATCGTCGCGTGGACAAAAAATTCTCTTCGTGGGTACCAAGCGCGCTGCGGCGAAGGTCATTCAAGAACAGGCCAGTCGAGTGGGCATGCCGTTTGTCGATCAGCGCTGGCTGGGCGGTATGCTGACTAACTACAAAACCATCCGCCAATCGATCCGTCGCCTGCAGGACCTGGAAACTCAGTCTGCCGATGGGACCTTCGATCTATTGTCTAAAAAAGAAGCACTCCAGCGTACTCGCATGATGAATAAGCTCCACAGCAGTTTGGGGGGTATCAAGGACATGGGTGGCCTGCCCGACGCACTGTTCGTGGTTGACGTTCAGCACGAACGTATCGCGGTCGCCGAGGCGAACAAACTGGGTATTCCGGTATTTGGAATTGTTGACACCAACAGTGATCCAGCTGGCGTTGACTATGTTATTCCAGGCAATGACGACGCTATTCGCGCCATTCGTTTATACGTGACGGCGGTGGCAGACAGCGTTGCAGAGGGCAAAGCGAACGCTCAGCCTACTGTCAGCGATGACGAATTTGTGGAAGTTGAAGAAACTGAGGTTGCACCTCCAGTTGCCGAAATATCCGAGGCGGTAGCCGCTAGCGTTAATCAGACCTTCGCCGCTGAGGACGAGGAAAAAGCCGCACAGGAGGCGGCAGAGCAGGCTGCTGCCGCGGCAGACGCAGACGCAGACAAGGAGTAAAAGATGGCTATTTCCGCAGCTATGGTCAAAGAGCTCAGAGAGCGTACTGGCCTGGGAATGATGGATTGCAAACGTGCGCTGACCGAAGCGGACGGCGACATGGAAAAAGCTATCGAAGAATTGCGCAAGAAAAGTGCGCTTAAGGCGGCGAAGAAAGCCGGTCGCACGACCGCCAACGGTCTGCTTGGGATTCATGTGGCCGCAGACGGTACCCGCGGCGCGATTGTTGAGGTCAATATCGAGACGGATTTTGCGGCGAAAAACGAAAAATTCATCGCTTTTGTCTCCAAGGTCACTGAAAAACTCTTTGAGTCTGCCGATGGGGACCTCGCTGCACTTGCCGCCGGCGATTTGAACGCCGAGCGTGAAACACTGGTACAAGAAATTGGTGAGAACATCACGATTCGCCGCGGCGAAGTTGTTGCGTCGGCAGCGGGCGGTATCAGTGAATATATGCACGGTGATCAGCGGCGTGGTGCCCTGGTCAATCTTGCCGAGGCCAATGCCGAATTGGGCCGCGATATTGCAATGCATGTGGTCGCTATCAATCCAATGGTCGTGCGTAGCGAGGATGTGGCGCCGGACGTGTTGGCAAAAGAGCGAGAGATTTTCACGTCGCAAGCAGCAGAAAGCGGTAAGCCGGAAGACATTGTTGTGAAGATGGTGGAGGGGCGAGTTAAGAAGTTTCTTGCGGAAGTGAGTCTGTTGGATCAGCCCTTCGTCAAGGACGGGGATATCAAAGTCGGTAAGCTTGTTGCTAATGCTGGCACCGAGGTGCTGTCCTTTGTGCGCTACGAGGTGGGCGAAGGCATCGAAGTTGAAGAAACTGATTTTGCCGCAGAGGTTGCCGCTCAGGTAGCTGGTAACGACTAGCTTGACCCGTTATCTGCTCAAACTCAGCGGAGAAGCGCTCGGTGGCGACGCTGGTGTGGGGATCGAGCCAAGCGTCCTCAAACACTACTGTGACGAGATTGAGGCCGCGGTACGCGAGGGCATTCAGGTAGCGGTAGTGTTGGGTGGCGGTAACCTGTTTCGTGGCTCGCACTTGGCGCAGGCCGGAATGGATCGTGTAATTGGCGATCGCATGGGGATGCTAGCCACCGTAATGAACGGCCTGGCGCTCAATGATTTCTTGCAACGTCGTGGTATTGCCAGCTCCTTATTCAGCGCAGTTCCCATGGCGGGAATGGTAGACGGCTATCAGCGGGATCTAGCCCAGAACGCTATGCGTGGCGGCGAGGTGGTGATTCTAACAGGCGGCACCGGCAATCCGTTTTTTACCACCGATACAGCAGCGTGTTTGCGCGGTGTCGAACTTGGTGTCGATGCTGTTTTGAAGGCAACGAACGTCGATGGGGTGTATTCCGCCGATCCGAGAAAGGACGCAACCGCGGTGCGTTTTGAGCGCATCACGTATCAGCAAGTATTGGAGCAGCAGCTCGCGGTTATGGATTTGACGGCCATCGTCTTATGCCAGGAAAATGCGCTGCCGCTGGTGGTGTTCGATGCGTCCGAGTCAAGGGCGCTGACCCGTATAGCCGCGGGGGAGCAAGTGGGAACGCGAGTAGATGATGCTGACTCCAGCAATTAGACCAAAGGGTTAGTACGGCGCCGCTGGTGTAAACCGCTTTTTGGCGCATAATGCGCAGTATGCGTCATGGACGGTCCGGCGCGCATAACAATCTGGAATGAAGATCATGATCGACGAAATTCTTGATGATGCTAAAGAACGCATGGGCAAAAGTTTAGATGCCCTGAACGGCGCGTTCGCCAAAATTCGCACCGGACGGGCGAATCCTGCGTTATTAGATGGGATTACGGTAGATTATTATGGTGCTCCGACGCCGCTTAATCAGGTCGCTTCGGTCTCGGTGGAAGATGCGCGCACCTTGGTTTTGTCGCCATGGGAAAAGCCACTGTTGCCAGAAATTGAGAAGGCAATTTTGCGCAGTGATCTGGGCATTACGCCGATCGGCAGTGGAGACGTAGTCCGTGTGCCGCTGCCGCCGCTTACGGAGGAAAACAGGCGCGACCTTGCCAAACAAGCTCGAGCCGAGGCTGAAAGTAGTAGGGTGGCTATTCGTAATATTCGGCGCGACGCGATCGCCGATATCCGTGATCTGGTAAAAGAAAAAATGGCAGCAGAGGATGATGCGCGTCGAGGCGAGGAGCGCACGCAAACGCTGACCGACCAAAACGTTGGGGACGTCGACAAAGCATTGGCGGCTAAAGAAGCCGAATTGATGGAAATTTAAGCGTCTAGATCCTGGTCATGACCTCTGACATTACAGTTCAAGCCCAGGAGGGCGTTCTCGTCGCAGATGACGCGGACGTGGTGCCTAAACATGTTGGTATCATCATGGACGGCAATCATCGTTGGGCGAAAAAACGCCATTTGCCGGGCGCTGCTGGGCACCGAGCAGGCGCTAAAGGCGTCCGTGTTATCAGTGAAGCGTGTGTTGAACTGGGGATCAAGAATCTCACGCTGTTTGCCTTCAGCACTGAGAATTGGTACCGCCCGGAAGGCGAGGTCAGCACGCTCATGGACCTCATGCGCTATGTGATGCGCACCGATATAGAGGATCTGCACGCTCAAGGAGTAAGGTTGCGCATCATCGGAGACCGCAGTCGTTTTGCTGACGATATCCACGCGATGATGGATGACTGCGAGGAACTCACTCGAAACAACCAACGCCTAAATCTAAATGTAGCGGTAAATTATGGTGGCCGTTGGGACATCGTCGAAGCCAGTAAGACTTTGGCGCTACAGGTGCAAAATGGTGAACTTGCCGCCGCCGACATCGACGAGCGTTTGCTGCATCACCACATGTCATTAGGTGACCTGCCCGAGCCTGATTTACTCATTCGCACTGGTGGCGATTTCCGGGTCAGTAATTTTTTACTCTGGGATATAGCCTATACAGAACTGTATTTTACCGAGGCGTTTTGGCCCGAATTTGATCGCAGTCATTTACGCAGAGCTGTAGAAACCTTTGCTGCACGCCTCCGTCGCTTTGGGCGCCGCGCATAGGTCGGCAATGTTGCTGTCAAGAGTGATCACGGCGTTATGCCTGGCGGCGTTTGCCCTCGCCGGGATATTTTTGTTGCCGACATGGGGTTTCGCGCTGGTGTTTGGGCTTGCGGCAGGCGCCGGTGTTTACGAATGGTCCGGCTTTTTGCGTGCTCCAACCAGGGCGGTGCGCATCGCTTATGTGGCGATTTATGCAGTGCTCATTGGTTTCATTTTTGTCAACGAATGGCTTTATGGCCGGATTATTCAGACGGTTGGTGTGTTGTGGCTCGGCGTTATAGTCTTAGTGTTGGCATACCCCAGAGGCCGCGGTCTTTACACACGCTCTTGGTTGATTGGCCTTGTTGGCCAATTGGTTATGGTCGGGGCTTGGAGCAGCTTGATGGCTATCCGCGAGCTGCCATTCGGAGAATACTGGTTAGTGTGGCTGCTGGTACTCACCACCGCTACAGACGTCGGTGCATTTTTCACCGGCCGTGCGCTGGGTCGTCGCAAATTGGCGCCCTTACTGAGTCCAGGAAAAACCTGGGAGGGCGCGTTCGGAGGCCTGTTGCTGGCGTTGAGTATTTGTCTTGTCGCGTTGTTAGTGTTCAGCGAATGGTCGCTATTTAACGCGCTGATACTTACCATTGGACTCATTGTGATAGCGATATTTGGCGACTTATTCGAAAGCCTGCTAAAGCGAGCGACGGGGCTTAAAGATTCTGGCGGCTTGCTGCCGGGCCATGGGGGCGTGTTGGATCGTATAGACTCAATTATTGCGGCGTCGCCTCTGCTGGCATGGGGGCTTTTAGGGTGATGGATTGGTTACTGTATCCGCTCGCTTTCGCCGGATTGCTGGGCGTGCTCGTTGTGGTACATGAGTTCGGTCACTTCATTATCGCGCGCTTTTCCGGTGTTCATGTTCTGAGTTTTTCTGTCGGTTTCGGCAAGGCATTGTTCAGCGTGGTCGATAAGAACGGCACTACGTTCAAACTTTCGATGATCCCGTTAGGCGGTTACGTGCGCATGTACGATGACCGTGATGATGCGGCGAGCCTTGAAGGAATGGCGTCGGTGCCGGCGGATGCGGTGCCGCACTCGAGCTTGTCGCCAGGGTGGAAAATCGCTATCGCTGTTGCCGGCCCGCTGGCGAATTTTATTCTTGCGGCAGTGGTCTATGCGTTGCTCTTTATTGCGGGTACTACAGAATACGCGCCGACCACCCAAGCGCCCCCAGCCGACACTAAACTCGCTCGGGCGGGTCTCGATGCCCCAGCACGAGTGTTGCGGGTAGACGGCAGCGACGTCGCGGGTTGGCAAAGTGTGCTTATGTCGCTCAGTGACCGCTTGGGCGAGAGCGGTACGATTGAGCTGGAGGTGCAAAACTTAAGCACTGGTCGCGGTCAGACGTTGCAGGTGCCCATCACCACATGGTTACAAGGAGAGGCTCAGCCCGATGTTTTGGGTTCCCTAGGTCTGCAGCCGGCTTTGTTGAGTGTTGTGGGTGATGTTGTCGAAGGTTCACCCGCTGATCGTGCCGGTTTGCGCGCTAAAGACTGGGTGGTCGGCGTCAACGATCGCGAAATCAGTAGTTGGCGTCAGTGGGTTGATGAAATTGTGGCCCATCCGCAGGTTCCGCTTGTTATCACCGTTGTGCGCGCCGGGCAGCAATTGCAGCTGTCGGTGACACCTGCGGCGCGAACCACCTCAGCGGGCGCTACCATCGGTTTTGTCGGTGTTAGTCCGGACGTTATTGAAGTGCGCTTTGATCCCTTACCGGCGTTGTGGAAGGGAGTAGTTGAGACTGTCGACAAAACTGCGATGACGCTCAGCATGGTGAAGAAAATGATTGTTGGGCTGTTGTCGGTGCAAAATCTTGTGGGCCCCGTAGGGATTGCGCAGATTGCCGGGGATACCGTTAAAACCAGCTGGCAGATGTTTTTTGGTGTTATGGCGCTTATGAGTATCTCGCTAGGTGTGTTGAATTTACTCCCTGTGCCACTATTAGACGGCGGTCAAGTGGTGCTTATCGTGATTGAAGCCATTAAAGGATCGCCGGTTTCCGAGCGTTTGCAGCAGGGAGCTGCGCAGTTAGGTCTGTTGTTGGTCGGGCTTATGTTCGTGCTGGTCACGTTTAATGACCTCATGCGGCTTTTTGGTTAATCGTTCGTTCTGCGAATTCAAACAGGAAATAATTTTGCGCACTTTCTTTGTGGTTCGGTTTAGACAGTTTTTGGCGGCGCTGTGGATGTTGACGTCGATGTTTGGCTCCTGTGCCGCGTTTGCTGCCAGTTCCGCCGACGAAAGTTTCCGCGTCGACAATGGGTTCGTTGTAGAGGATGTGCGCTTGCAGGGTCTCCAGCGGGTGTCTGCGGGCACGGTGTTTAATCTAATTCCAGTCAGTGTAGGTGATGCCATAGACAGCGTCGGAATCCGTGCGACCATGCGGGCATTATTCCGCTCAGGCTATTTCAAAGATATAAGTATTGCCCGCGACGGTGGAGTTTTGATCGTTACATTGCTCGAGCGCCCAGCGATTGAGTCCATTGAATTGGAGGGCAACAAAGCGATCGAATCCGAGGCGCTGCTGGGTGGGCTGGCAGAGCAGGGGTTGAAAGAGGGTGAGATTTTTAAACAGGTTACGTTAGAACGGATGGGTCTAGAGCTGGAGCGCCAGTACGTCGCTCAGGGACGTTATGGCGCGAGTATTGAAACCGATATTGAGGATCTGCCGCGCAATCGGGTCAACGTTAAAATTATTATTGAAGAAGGTAAGAGTTCTGGAATTCGCCACATTAACGTGGTCGGAGCGGAATTGTTCACGCAAGAAGAGTTGTTGGGAGCGCTAGAATTGAAGCACCCAAGCTTGCTCTCGTTTTACAAGAACGACGATAAATACTCCCGCGAAAAGCTATCGGGAGACCTTGAGTCGCTGGAGGCATTTTACAAGGACCGCGGCTATGCGGACTTCGATATTGAATCCACCGAGGTAAGTATTACCCCCGATCGCCAGCAGGTGTACATCAGTATTGCGGTAGACGAAGGGGATATTTATCAGGTCAGCAAAGTCAATCTGGTGGGCGAACTTGGTGATGTTAAAGCCGAGGATTTGCGTCGTTTAATCATCGTGCAAGAAGGTCAGACCTTTTCCCAAGCGCTCATCACCGCCACTGAGGAACGACTGACCAATGCGTTAGGCAATGGGGGCTTTACCTTTGCGACCGCCAGTGGAGTGCCAAAACTGAATGACGATCAAACGGTAGATGTGGAGTTTTTTGTGGACTCTGGCAAGCGGGCCTACGTGCGCCGCATATCGTTCACCGGCAACGCCATGACTCAAGACGAGGTAATGCGTCGTGAATCTAGGCAAATGGAAGGCGGCTGGGCCTCCACCGCACAAATCGA
>DEBN01000144.1:4773-5226 GCA_002348825.1 Gammaproteobacteria bacterium UBA2955 | reverse complement strand
GAGATGGCAACACGCCGATAGCCAGAATTCTTTAAGCGGTCTTTTACCTCCTGAAGGCCCGTCGCCCTAGTGTAGAGGGGACCTAGCCGACCCCACCCTCAAGACCCTAGGTCGCAGACCTACTGAAATGCGATCTAGAGCGACGCTCAATATCATCTCACGAGGATCATCCATCTTATGAAGCCCGCATTGCAACTGTCTTTTGCTAAAGCACAAACGAAATTTTTCAGACTTCTCGCTGACAGATTTTTTGCAGAACGCTACGGCCATCGCGCGGTGGTGCTTGAAACCATTGCGGGCGTTCCTGGAATGGTCGCGGGCATGTGGATCCACCTTAAAAGCTTACGGCAAATGAAAACTGGTTACGGCCCCAAAATCCGTGAATTATTGGCAGAAGCAGAGAACGAAAGAATGCATCTGATGTTCTTCATAGAAATAGCTAAACCAAATCTG
>DEBN01000144.1:0-4361 GCA_002348825.1 Gammaproteobacteria bacterium UBA2955 | reverse complement strand
GCGCACCTGATGGTTCAGAACTTTGAAGAGGAGGCAGTAAAAAGCTATACCAACTATCTTGAGATGGTAAAGAACGGTGACATCGAAAACGTGCCAGCACCGACATTAGCCATAGATTATTATGGCTTGCCGGCAAACGCTCGACTGGCCGACCTTATCGTATGCGTGCGGGCTGATGAACAGCGCCACGCGCACGCAAATTCTCGATTTGCCGACGAAATGTCCTCAGACAAGCTTCCGGATAAATCGACCCAACTGATCCCTCCGAGAGCAGCTCACACGGACGCAGAATCCCAACGTGATGCGGCGTAGCGATATCATTCAGCTCCACAGAACCTCAAAACAAAGGGATCTTCATCGTTAAGGGCTGAGCCGAGATTCACGGGCGCCAACTGTCCGCTTAAAGAACAGTGACAACATCCCTCCGATCGAGCCCGCGGTGAGTATTTCCCATGATCCCTCAATACAGGTAACCTTCCAAGGCGAAGTCGGCAGCATGGAACCTGCCTTTTTGAGCGCTTAAGCAAGCTTTCAGGCGCGCCTTACAAGCCTCAATCGATCGGCCACTTTGGAGCGCAAACCGTGTTTAAGTTTCCCCTTGGCTGACGCGGATGTCGGCTAAGTATAGTTAAAACTAAAGTAAGGAGAGACACAGTGCAGTTCGATGAAGTGGTCCTTGGGCGCCGCAGCATTAGAGGTTACAAAGATAAACCTGTGCCAAAAGCGTTGATTAAAGAGGTTTTAGCTCTGGCAATGCGTTCTCCTTCTTCAATGAATACGCAGCCATGGAACTTCACCGTGGTCTCGGGTGCGCCGCTGGATCTTATTCGCGCTGGAAATACCGAACGCAATCTCGCGGGAGTACCCCATTCTCGTGAGTTTCGTATCGGCAAACCCTTTGCCGGGCAGCATCGCGACCGTCAGGTTGGCGTTGCCAAACAATTATTTGCGGCGATGGACATTGCCCGGGAGGATGCAGAGAAACGGCAGGATTGGGTATTACGCGGATTCCGTCAGTTTGACGCTCCCGTTTGCGTGATTATTACCTATGACGCAGAACTCGCAGACAGCGACGATACGGCTTTTGACTGTGGAGCGGTGACCACGGCGTTGGTAAATGCCGCCTGGTCGCGAGGCCTTGGGGCCGTGATTAATAGTCAGGGCATCATGCAGTCGCCGGTTGTGCGAGAGCATGCCAAGATTGCTGATCACCAAGTAATAATGAAAGCAGTCGCACTGGGATGGCCAGACGAGAGCTTCCCCGCCAATGCGGTGGTTTCCGAGCGTAAAAGCGTGGAGGAAGCGTGCTCCTTTTTAGGCTTTGACGACTGAGCAAGCTGTTATGGAATAACGTAGCCGAAACCCCATGACTAGCGCGTTAACTCGAACATTAGTGCTCAATGAGAATATCTAAGAGCCCCTGCTCCTTAAGCCATGCTAAAACTAGGATGCGCTCCTGCTCGCATAACGGATCGTACGCATGGGTCCGCAGAATGCCTCTCGAGCGCTCTGGATACTCGCGAGCTAGATAGGTTGTCTTTTCACCGTAGGTCTCGATCTGAAAAATCTTGCGCCCCTCGGCAAGCGACTGCGCGTTAGCGCGAACGAACCTTATATATTCGCCTCGAGTGAGCGCGAGCATGTGTTGCGCAAATGGCGTGCTGTGTGGAAAAAGTGCCAACTCGCCTTTACCGTCCCAGCCATTTTCGCACTCAGTCGCCCATTCGAGGACCCGTGTGTAATCACTGAGGTCGGGAATCGGATCAGCGTTGGTATGAGCGCGCAAGCCGCCGAGTATTATGCTGTCGACCGCTGAGGGTCGATTGCCAAGCGCGTAACGCGTCGAGCTAAGCTGGGTTTCTAGGGCATCGAGCATGCCCAGATATTCACGTTCCGCCGCTTGTTGTTGAGCAGGGTACTCGGTACCCGTGGCCCGACATGCGCGCGGCCCCCAGTGGTACATGGGATGCTCTTTTAACTCTTCAACAGTGAGCTGGCGCCCCGCGCCCTGGGAAAGCACGTATAGAGCGTTCTCCGGGTTGTGCCAACGATAGTGCACCATTACTCGCGCAACCCACTCGTCAAGGACTTCTTCAACAATACTAACCAACATACCAAGCGGTCCGGCGGGAAATAACCGACGCGCGGGGAAACGACCATCAAGCAGTCGCAGAATGGGGGTTGTATCGGCCAGCACCCAATCCTCAGGCGTATGAATCAACGGGATCTGATGAGTATTTGCTCGCATCTGGAGAGAGTCGTCAGCAGATGGCCCACGTGGCTCAATATCGTAGCTCGCGCCGTAAAAATCCAATGCCGCTGTTAACTTGCGGGTGAAAAGGCTGCGCGGTCCGCCGTGCACGACGTACTTAGCGGTTGGGGCAGACCCGTCCATCGTGTTTATTTTCCCGTGATAACAATAGTGCTCATAATAGCTATTGCAGTCCGTTCTTTGAATCAACCGCCATAAACCATCAGCAGCATTGTTCTATTGGCGAGCCTATTTATCGGTCTCTCTTCAAGACGGCTGCTCACCCGTGGGGGACCGCTTTCGAGGTTATTCACTGCAGAGCAATGACCCACCGCGTTTTTACCGGCTTTATCGATTACGCGGATTCGACGGGGAGGCTTTTCCCCAACTAGAGCCGCCTCTCGATAGCTGTGGTAGCCTCTCTCAAGTCGAGGGAGGAAATCATGTTAAGAAAAGTTTTTTTCAGCGCCGCAATGTTGATCGCGATCGCCGGTTGTTCTGACAAATCCGCGCAGTCGAATGAAGCCGGGGGCATCCACGCCACTCTAATACCCGGTAGCGGCACGTACAGCCGCGAGATTTCCACACAAAACCCGCAAGCCCAAGCTTTTTTTGACCAGGGATTGCGCTTTGCCTGGGGATTTTACTTTCCTGAATCGATTGCGTCTTATCAGGAAGCCGCGCGTTTAGACCCGACTCACCCGATGCCTTACTGGGGAATGGCGCACGCCATGGGGCCTAACCCTAATTCGCGCTACGCGGGCATGCCCGATGATCCAAAAGGGGAAGGTCTGAAGGCGATCAAAAAAGCGCTCGCCCGAATAGATCGCGCCAGTCCCTTGGAAGCTGAATTAATCCGGGCCATGTTTGTTCTCTACGACAAAGTCTCCATCCCCGATCAGGACGAGCGCGACCGAGCCTATCTCGACGCCATGCGCAGTTTGAATCAGCAATATCCCGACGATTCGGATATTGCTGCGCTGTACGCTGCAAGTTACATGTCTATTGGGCGCTGGGATTACTGGGACAGCGAGGGCAATCCAAAGGCGGAGACTTTGCCTGTTGCTCGCGCGTTGGAGCACATCATGGCGACCGATATGTCGAATCCTGGTGTATTGCACTTGCACATCCATTTAATCGAGGCCTCGTTGGAACCGGAACGCGCGTTAGCCTCTGCGGATGCCTTAGAGGCAACCGTACCCATCGCTGGCCATGTGGTACACATGCCCGCGCACATTTACGTGCGCGTTGGTCAATACGCTAAAGCGGTAGACAGCAATGTTCGATCCCAAGCTGTGGATAAGGAATTCGCCAAGTTGTGGGGCGACTACCCGTTGCCCAATCTCGGCACGTACCCGCTGTCTCACAAACTTCACTCCGGGCACGCCCTAGACTTTGTCCGTTACGCCGCGACCGTTCAAGGGAACTACGCCACCGCGATCGATGCCGCTTGGCGCATGGCGAACCGCATTACAGGGCGGGAGGTCATGGTGCGCAGCGGACAAAAGCGCGCATCTGCGCCATGGCTGGTGATGAAGATATTTGCCCGGTGGGACGATCTGTTGGCACTCACCCCTGAACATCAAGGTACGCCTTATCTCGATGGCATGTGGTCTTATGCCGTCGGCAGTGCACACATCGCTAAGGGCGATATGCAGAGCGCCGAAACGCAGCTCAAGCGGCTTGAGGAAATTGCACAAGCACCTAATGCTGACAAGTACCGAGTAGGCGCAACACCCACCTCTGCAATATTGAAACTGGCTGCTCTTGGCCTCAAGGGTGAGTTATTGATGGCACAGGGCGATTCAGCGGGCGCCATTGAAGCGTTTCGCGAAGGCGTGGCGATCGAGGATCAAAATAATTACATCGAACCACCCGACTGGGCTCAGCCTATGCGCCACTATCTCGGTGCGGCCTTACTGCAGGCAGGCAATCCAGTAGCAGCCGAAGCGGTCTATCGACGCGATCTACGCTGGAATCAAAATAATGGCTGGTCGTTGTACGGTCTGCATCAGGCGCTGCTTGCACAGAGCAAAAATGCCGAGGCTGACCAGGTCGCTAAACGGTGGGAGCAGGCGTGGGCAATGGCTGATGTCAAGCTATCCAGCTC
>DEBN01000076.1 GCA_002348825.1 Gammaproteobacteria bacterium UBA2955 | reverse complement strand
CGACAACTTTAGTTTGCTTGAGGGCATCGCGGACAAGCTCGGTGCGGCCATTGGTGCTTCGCGGGCGGCGGTTGACGCGGGCTTTGTACCCAATGATATGCAGGTTGGACAGACCGGCAAAATCGTTGCGCCAGAGTTGTATATTGCTGTGGGTATCTCCGGGGCTATTCAGCACCTTGCTGGGATGAAGGACAGCAAGGTGATTGTTGCCATCAATAAAGACGAGGACGCGCCGATCTTTCAGGTTGCCGACTATGGATTAGTGGCAGATCTATTTCAGGCGTTGCCTGAACTCGAATCTTTGATCTAGCGCGCTGGTGATTCTGAGTGTCTGCCTCAACCCAGCCTGGGTTGGCGCAGTCACTCAGGCAGGCGCTTTGAGGTAAACCACGTTACCGGCTGCGCGTGGTTATCCACTTCATCCACAACATCTAATACCAAGGCAAATATGGCCATTCGCACCAGCATGCCGTTGTCTGTTTGACGAAAAATCGCCAAATTCGGGTTCTGATTTAGATCGTCATCTAGTTCCTGCGCCTGTTCTCGAGAGTCTCTTGGTAGTGGGTGCATGATGACGGTATTAGGCGCGCAGTTTTGGGTATAGATCGTTTGATTGAGGCGAAACAGTCCTCTGTATTTATCGGCGTCCTGTTGGCTGGGAAACCGCTCCTCTTGGGTTCGCGTGACGTAAATAATGTCCACGTCGCGAATGCCGTCGGCCAGATCCGTGAAAGTTTTCACTTGATGGCCCGCCGCAACAAGGGTGCCGGCAATGTCCTCGGGAATGCTCAGCTCCGGCGGCGCGATCAAGTGCAGGGAGATATTTTGATACAAACACAGAAGCTTGCAGAGCGAATGCACTGCGCGTCCGTATCGAAGATCACCAATTAACGCAATGGTCATGCCATCGAGGTCGCGTCCATGTGCCGCCATTTCTGTGCGCATGGTGTAAAGGTCTAATAGGGCCTGAGAGGGATGTTCGTTAGGTCCGTCACCACCGTTAATCACCGGCACGCGACTGGCTTCGGCAAACTCAGCCACGCTGCCTGATTCGGGGTGACGCATGACGATAATATCGCTGTAGCCCGACAGGACTCTAGCGGTGTCGTATAGCGATTCGCCTTTGGTCAGCGAGGACGCCTTAACCTCGCTGGTTTCACGGACTTCGCCACCGAGTAAATTAAAGGCTGAACCGAACGACACCCGGGTGCGGGTACTCGGTTCAAAAAACATATTCGACAGAATCGCCCCCTGCAGGACACGGGTGATCCGTTGCCGGTTCGCATAGGGTCGCATGCGGTCGGCCACCGTAAATACTCGATCTGCGGCCTCGCGATCGAATTGATCAACGGAGATAATATGGTTACCGACAAAGTCCAAGGCGCAGGCTCCACTACAATTGCGTGGATGATACTATGAACAGCGGCTTGTCGCCTGCGCAGTCGTTTAAGAGAACCAAACAATGAGTGAAATCACACCGCTAAATCAGCCGGACATACAACTAGGCGATTCGATGGATTCGACGGGTAACGAAAAAGCGTTATCCGAGCAGTCGGTCGTCATGCTGCCATTCGCCTTCGCGCGGCGTTTCGGTGTGGTAATTACCGGTAACGAAAATGTCTCAGGGAGTTTGGACGCTGTTGCCAAAGAGCGTTTGCCCTTGAGTGTTATTGCCGAAGTGCGGCGCGTCGCTGGACGTTCGGTGAAAGTGCGTATCGTCGATCAGACCGAGTTCGATGATGCATTGTCTAATTGCTATTCACGCGACGCGAACCAAGCTCGGCAGATGGTCGAGGATATGGGCGACGAGATGGATCTCGCGAGCTTGGCCGACGCGCTGCCGAACACCGAAGATTTGCTCGACCAGCAAGATGATGCGCCGATCGTAAGGTTGATCAATGCGTTGTTAGCTGAGGCAATACGCGAGAGCGCGTCGGATGTTCATGTGGAAACCTTTGAGCAAGAACTGCTGGTGCGTTTTCGGGTTGATGGCGTGCTGCGCGAGGTAGTGCGGCCGAAACGCCAGCTTGCACCACTGCTGGTTTCGCGTATCAAGGTGATGGCTAAACTCGACATTGCAGAAAAGCGCGTACCACAAGATGGCCGCATCTCGCTGCGAATTGGTGGCAGAGAGGTCGATGTGCGAGTCAGTACTATGCCCTCAAGTGCGGGTGAACGCGTGGTGATGCGGTTGTTAGACAAACAGGCGGGCCGGCTGCAACTCGGGCGTCTTGGTTTAGAGCCTCACACGCTCAAACAGTTGCAGGGTATCGTGCATAAGCCCCACGGCATATTTCTTGTAACCGGACCCACTGGGTCGGGGAAGACAACTACGCTCTATGGTTCGCTTGCGGAACTTAGAAGTGATGTCATCAACGTCCTCACAGTCGAGGATCCGATTGAATACAGTCTGCCCGGTATCGGCCAAACTCAGGTCAATAACAAGGCGGACATGACCTTTGCGCGTGGCTTACGGGCTATACTGCGACAAGATCCAGATGTGGTTATGGTCGGCGAAATTCGCGATTTGGAAACTGCAGAAATTGCCGTGCAGGCCAGTCTTACCGGGCATCTGGTGATGTCCACTCTGCATACCAATACCGCGGTTGGCGCAATTACCCGGCTGATGGACATGGGGGTTGAGCCGTTCTTATTGAGTTCGAGCTTGGTGGGGGTGTTAGCCCAGCGTCTGGTGCGTACCCTGTGTGCAAATTGCCGTGAATCGCGGCCCGCTACAGCGCCTGAACTGGCGTTTCTACAGGAGCAAAAAGCCGTGGTTTTTTCCGCGAACGGCTGTGAAGCCTGCTCCCAGACCGGCTACCGCGGGCGCACCGGCATTTACGAAATGCTGGAAGTTGACGACAGCGTGCGTCAATTGATCCACGATCGTGCCAGTGAGCAGGAACTCACGCGCTACGCGCGTCAGCATTCCCCGAGCATTCGGGCCGACGGTAAAAGCAAGATTCTCGCAGGGGTAACCACCGTAAATGAAGTCATGCGGGTGAGCTTGGGTGACTGATCTGCGCCCGCTGCATAGAGGCCTAGCGCGCTGATATGGCCGCGTTTGAGTACACAGCGCTAAACCCCAAGGGTCGCCAAGAGCGAGGCGTCTTAGAAGCTGACAGCGCGCGCCATGCGCGACAGCTGTTGCGCGACAAGGATCTTGTGCCGACCAACGTTGAGAGCTCGACGAACACGCAATCCGCTGGGCGCTCTGGCTTTGATTTCGGTTCTGGGCTGTCCTCCATCGACCGCGTTTTGTTTATTCGTCAGCTGGCCACGCTGGTTGGGTCAAGCATGCCGATCGAGGAAGCGCTGCGAGCAGTGGCGGAGCAAACAGAAAAGCAGCGGGTGGCAACGCTGATCATGGAAGTCCGTAGTAAAGTATTGGAAGGATATACCCTGGCAGCGAGCTTGCGAGAGCACCCAAGGAGTTTTAATACCCTGTTTTGTTCGACCGTAGCCGCAGGCGAACAGTCTGGGTATCTGAGTAAAGTGCTGGAAAATCTAGCGGACTATATCGAAAGACAGTATGAGGCCACGAGTAGTGTCAAAGGCGCGCTGTTCTATCCCACCGCGGTCTTAGTGCTCGCGTTTTTTATCGTTGGCGCGTTAATGGTCTATGTCGTGCCCGATATGGTCAATGTCATCATAGATTCTGGCCAACAATTGCCTTGGTTCACCCTAATCTTGATTGATTTATCGGATTTCTTGGCCAACTTTTGGTGGCTATTACTCGCCGTTGCGGCTGCAGTCACGTTGTTTATTCGATGGTTGTTAAGCCGTCCGAAGCCCAAACTGCGGTGGGATAAATTCAAATTTCGGCTGCCGCTGATTGCCCGCGTTACCCGTAATTCGAACGCAGCGAGTTTTACCAACACCTTGTCAATCTTAACCCGCTCTGGTGTGCCGTTAGTTGATGCCATGGGCATTGCCGGCGACGTGGTCAGCAATACTTGGTTGCAAAAAGGTCTGGTCAAAGCCACTCAGACCGTCAGCGAAGGGGTTGCTTTGAAAACAAGCTTAGAAGAGATCGGCCAATTCCCACCGATGATGCTGCATATGATTGCAGCGGGCGAGCAAAGTGGCGAGCTCGACGACATGTTGAGTCGCGTCGCGCTGTTTCAGCAAAAAGAGGTGGAGCGTGTGCTGGGCGCGGTACTCAAGCTCATTGAACCGGCGATGTTGCTCATAATGGGTGGTATCGTTTTATTTATTGTCATGGCAGTGATGCTGCCCATGTTGAGTATGAACCAAATGGTTTAAGCCTATGGAGATGTCGGGATGAATAAAAAAGCCGCTTATTCTAAGCGCAACGCTGGGTTTACCCTGATTGAAATTTTGGTGGTCATCGTGATTCTTGGAATCCTTGGTGCGGTGGTCGTGCCGCAGCTGCTGTCGAGACCCGATACCGCTCGTGTTCAGGCTGCGCAAACCGACCTACGCACCCTGTCCGCCGCCCTAGATGTCTATCGCCTGGACAATTTCAATTACCCGTCCTCCGAGCAGGGCTTAGAGGCTCTTGTAACGAGGCCGGCGGGTTTTCCGGAACCCAAAAACTGGAATCCGGACGGCTATATTAAGAAACTGCCGACGGATCCCTGGGGCTCGCCTTATATTTATGAGCGTTTCGACAGCCAAGTTAATCTTTACAGTCTGGGTGCGGATGGTGCCGAGGGCGGCGAGGGCACCGCTGCGGATATCCGCTTAAAGGACCTATAGGGCGTCCGCCGTTACATTCAAGCTATGCGCCAGCGGAGAAAACAGCGGCGCGCCCGAGGGTTCACGCTCATCGAGGTGCTTGTGGTGGTCGCCATCGTAGCGGTACTTGCGGGTATGGTCGGCACCTCATTTGTGGGCAGCGGTCGTGCTCAGGAGCTGGAAGGTTTCGCTCATCGTATGGCCCAGCGTATCGAATTGGCGCGCGACCGAGCGCTGCAACGCAACAGAGAATGGGGCTTATATCTTCAAGACGACGGTTACGAATTCGCTGAATTTGACGAGTCGACACAAACTTGGGCACCTTATGCCCAGCGGCCTTTTCACGCAGAGGCGTTCTCGAAAGAAGTGCAGATGGAGGCGCAAGTCGAGGAGTACGAAGGCCAATTCGGCGCAGAGGAAGAGGCTTTGCCTGACATCATTTTTTTCTCGAGTGGCGAGGTTACACCCTTTGAGTTGAGTATCCAGCCCATCGCCGATAACGAAATGGTTTGGTTGTTAGCGAGCGATGGTTTTGTGCGAGTGCGCGCGACGCGCAAGGAACCTTAACCGTGCGTGGATTTACCCTGATCGAAATGCTGCTGGCAGTCGTCATTATCGGTGTTGTTGGCACCACAGTGGCGACCGCAACAGGTGGGGTCGCGAATCAAATGTATGCGCTCGAGCGCAGAACCATAGCGAACTGGGTTGCAGCGAATGAGCTGACACGGCTGCGCTTACAACAACAGCAACAGCTGGGCAAGCCGATCGCAAAGAGTCGCAAAACGAATCGCTTATTTATGGCGAATCGACAGTGGTTGGTCGAACGCAAAATCATCGAAACGGACACACCGTGGTTACACCGTGTCGAAGTAGATGTTTTCGAGCTACAGGACGGCGATAGAATTGGTCCGCTGGAGCATATGACCGCTTTCATCGGACGCTACTGATCAAGTGAGCGGATTAAGAAGAACACTGGGCTTCACGCTGGTAGAGATTTTGGTGGCGTTGCTGGTTTTCTCAGTGGTGGCCTTGCTCAGCGCGCGCCTGCTCTCCCAAAGCATCGACAATCAAAGCAACCTGCAGGATCGTGGGCAGCGCCTAGCGGAAATTCATCGCGCTATGCGGGTGATGCAGCGAGATATTTTGCAACTGAGCCGAAGAAAAATCAGGGACGCGCAGGGTGAGGAGCTACCGGCGCTCATCGTCAGCGATCAAGGCGTTATCGAATTCTCGCGTGTAGGTTGGCGTAATCCGCTCAGGCAGCCGCGTTCTGAGGTACAGCGCGTGGGCTATCGTTGGCAGGATGAGAAAATTATTCGCGGGTACTGGCTTACACTCGATCGCAGTTACGATGCCGAGCCGGCATACCAGACCCTGCTGGAGGATGTGGAAGCAATCGAATTTTTCGCGGTTGATCAACTGGGCAATGAGCATAAGCAGTGGCCGCTAGACGCGGGTGCAGGTCCGGTAACGGAAGAGGGTGAAGCCCCGTACTTGGCCGCAATACTTGTTCGGGCAGAGATCGCCCCGTACGGCATGATCGAGCGTATCTGGCAGGTGCCCCGTGTCTAGGGGTGATGTACTGACTGTTGGTGCCAAGCAACGAGGCATTGCGCTGATCAGCGTGCTGCTCGTGGTCGCCGTTTTGGTTGCTATTACAACCCGTTTGCTCGAGGGGCATAATCTTGTGGTGCATCATCACCGCGCGACCTTTGAGCAAAACCAGGCGCTGCAGTATGCCTACGGTGCCGAGGCGTTCGCCCGACAAGTACTGTACGAAGACCACTCAAACTCGGGGCCAGAGATCGATCATTTAGCGGAGCCTTGGGCAAGACAACTGGTCCCTTTCGAACTCGACGACATTGGCTTCATGGAAGCGCAAATTCGGGACCTTAATGGATGCTTCAATTTGAACGCCTTTGCCTCCAGTGATGAGGTGGTCCTTAAACGCTCGTTAAAACGACTTAAGCGCATGCTTAGAGAGTTACAAATTGATGAGGCTTTGGCCGACAATATTCGCGATTGGGTCGACACCGACAGCAAAGTGCAGGGGTTTGGTGCCGAAGATAATAATTATTTAGGCAAGTCTCCGCCGTACCGCTCGCCGAACGCGAAAATTTACCATCTGTCCGAGCTGTATCTGCTGGACATCGCGGAAGGCGAGCAAGTGAGGAAGTTATTGCCTCACGTTTGTTTATTGCCGTTTGCTGACAATAGAATAAATGTGAACACCGCCAATACGTTAACCTTAGCAACCCTCGACGACGGCATTGGCCTTGGCAGCGCTGAAGCGATCACCATGACGGAGCGTGCCTATGCCAGCGTGACGGATTTTGTGCAGGAACATCCAGAATTCGCAGCAGTTACCGATGACTTGACGGTACGCAGCGACCACTTCGCGTTGCATGTGCAGGCTGTAGTGGGCGACGGGTCTGTTACCCTGTATTCCCATCTGGCGCGGAATTCATCAGACGGACGAGTCACCGTGTTGCAGCGAGACTTTGCTAAACTATTCCGCTCATCTTTGACCATAGACGCTTCTGTGGAAGCCCAATAATGACGACGCTATTACTTAGAATTTTAGGCAGCACCGCTGCAGACCAAAGCCGTGAACCCATTGATGGGGTTAGCGTGATGGCAGATTTTACGCTGCAATGGGTCGTTGGTCGTCAGGACCAGATCATCGGCCAAGGCGATGCCACAGGACACACCCTGACTCAGCAGCTGGACAGTCTGGAAGAGGGGTTGCTACAGAGCGCCGATATCGTTGTGGTTATTCCAACCGAGCAGGTGCTGTTGCTGTCCTGTCAGGTACCCGGCCGCAACAGCGGACAGATGCGCCAGGCATTGCCCTACGCGTTAGAGGAATACGTCGCTACAGATATCGAAGAAATGCACATCGCGGCAGGGTCGATAAAAGGCGGCCAAGCGATTCATTGTGCGCTCATCGCCGATGCGCAAATGCGACAATGGAAAACTTGGTTGTCCGAACACCAGATCGCGGCCGATGTGCTGGTGAGCGAAGCTCAGCTGACGGCGGAAGGAGACCAGTGCACCGTATTTCTAAGCCACGAGGACGCCACAGCTGTATATCAGCGATCGAGTGCCACGGTGGAGCGCGAGGAATTGGTAGGACTGCTCGAGGATATGGCGATCACCCGTCTAGTGACGGTTGGCGAAGAGTTGTCGGACCTAGAACGTAGCCAATTAGACGCCGAAGTCGCAATAGAACAGCGGAGTAATGTGGCAACATTTCTGTTCGAGCGCTACGCCAAGCAAAAGCCAATCAATCTATTTCAAGGCCCGTACGTCGTAGAAAATAGAAAATCCGGGCTAAAACAAGATCTCTTGACTCTGGCAAAGCTCGCGGGCGTGTGGTTTGTGATATATGTCGGGGGGCTTGGTGCACAAGGCCTATGGTCCTCTTACCAAGCCGACCGATTGGCCGAAGAGAATAGAGACCGATACGTAGAGATGTTCCCGCAGGATTCGGTGCCCATTACCGCAGCGCAACTGAGGCGTAGATTCGAGGGTAAGCTAAGAAACCAAGCCCAGCAGAGCTCAGATGGCTCGGTTCGATTTGTCCAGTTACTTAATGACACTGCGGTAGTTTTTGGCACCAAGGGCGCGCTACAGTCGCTCTCCTACCTTCAAGCCAAAGAGGAAATGACCATTGAAATGGAACTTAAGGGCTACGATCAGGTTGATCAAATACAGTCAGAGCTGAAAGGCCGAGGCGTTGCTATAGAAGTGGTCAGTGCCGGATCAATAGACGGTGGGATTAGCGCCAGACTTAGAGCGAGTTATAAAAAATGAGTGTCGTTCAGAGTCTATTAAGCCAACTGCGGCAAGGCAGCCTAGGTCAATGGTATGCCACAAAGTCGCCAACAGATCGCCTAGTTATAAAAATAGTTGCAGGCCTGACATTGGCCAGCGTTGTTTACACCGGCCTCTGGAAGCCCGTCAGTGACTATGCGGCAGACCAGCAGGCGCGCTACGTCACCGAGTTGACGCTGTCGGAATGGGTCGCGCTGAACCAAAGTGCGTTAAGGAACAGCACGAGACAACCGAGCCAGGGCTCGAGTACAGCGCCGGCGTTAATCCCCAGCATTACCAACGCCGCGAATCAAAACCGATTGAAGCTTGATCGACTGCAGCCAGATTCAGATGGCGGAGTAAACATTACGCTGCAGGAGCAGCGGTTTGACCACGTTCTGAAGTGGCTGACGTTACTCGAAACAAAGCAGGGGCTCAGTGTAGAACGCCTGAGTATCGACCGCGGTGATAAGGCCAGTAGGGTGAGTGGTCAGGTTAAGCTGGTAAATTAAGGCGCCTGTTTTTATCAGCTGCCTAACAGCGATATATTGCCCGGATCGGACAGCATCTTAGCGCTGGACATATCTAACACTTCGTCGATATTGCTGACCAGATCCTCTGCGAGAGCCTCTGGATCAAGGGCTATGCCTTTGTTGGCAAAGGTTTCCGAGCGCAAATACCGGCCACTGAGTCCATGAATAACCATGCCGGTGGGGGCGATGTCGCTGGCTAGGAATAGGGCTACTGGCGTTACCAGTTTGGGGTGTGATTGCGGCCTTGGTTTATCGGCATCGATGCCAAGTTCTTTGTCTAAAGCCGTCATCCGAGTGTCCGCGCCGGGCGACAGGCAGTTTATTTTAATGCCATGGGATCTACCCTCTAACGCGAGCACATTCATAAGACCCAGCATGCCCATTTTTGCCGCGCCATAGGCACTCTGACCGAACTGTCCAAAAATCCCCGAAACCGATGAGGTGAGTATTATCCTTCCGTAGTTCTGCTCATACATAAACGGCCATGCGGCGTGGGTGACGTAGGCGGACCCCAACAGATGGACCTCCACAATCAGCTTAAAGTCGTCGGTTGTGGTGTTTTTAAATGTCCTATTCCTTAGGATGCCGGCATTGTTTATAACCACATCAATGCGACCGAATTCGTCTACAGCTTGCTGAACCATCGCTTTGGCTGCATCCGGATCGGCCACAGATAAATTGTTAGACACCGCGCTGCCGCCGTGTTTTACGATTTCTGCGGCAACGCTGGCAGCCAGGTCGCTGACACCATCGCCTCGGACATCTGAGCCCAGATCGTTTACCACCACTTTGGCGCCACGCCGGCCGAACTCTAAAGCGTGTTCTCGTCCTATTCCTCCACCTGCGCCGGTGATGAGGACCACTTTGTCTTTTACGTCAATCAATGTCTTTTTAGGATCCCGGCCATATTTCCTTCCTCTCTCCAAGCTGCAGTAATTCGAAAGTAGGGCCGAGAACCTTTCCCATAGGGGCCATTTTGAACGCTTTTGGGGTTTGGTTTGCCTTCGTTGTTGTAATAGCCGGGTGTGCAAGATTCTTGAAAGTCCGCTGCAAACCTAGATACCGCAATAATTTCTTCAACCCATTTATCTTCGGCTTGTTTCGAGACTTCGATTGAGGAGAGGTTTTCGTTTCTGCATGTATTCAACATATAGCCGATATGTTGCGAGGTTTCGTCCATGGCGTGAGGAAAGTTGGTAGTGAAACCAGCCTGAGAATTGCTAATGATGAATAGGTTAGGGAAGCCGTTGGTCATTATTCCATGCAGGGTGCGCATGCCGTCGGCCCATTTTTCACTCAACGTAAGGCCGCCTGCACCCGTAACATCGTAACCGGAGCGGCGAACATAAGAGGTCCCCACCTCGAAGCCCGTGGCGAATATTATGCAGTCCACCGCGTATTCCTTCCCGTTGGCCACAACGCCGTTTTCGGTGATCCGTTCCACGCCGGTGCCATTGGTGTCGATCAACTCAACGCTGGGAAGGTTGAAAGTTTGTAGGTAGCTGTCGTGGAAGCAGGGGCGCTTACAGAACTGGCGGTAATAGGGTTTGAGAGATTCTGCCGTTTTGGGGTCGTTTACCAGCTCCGCAGCGCGGTTTCTTATTTGTTCCATTTTTTGAAAATCGGCGATTTCCATCAGCTGAGGAACCTCGTCCCAATTGGTGTCTTCACCTCGGTAGTTCGCCATAGAGATAAGGTTGCGGATTATTTCCGTCCACCCGTCCTTTACGAGATCTTCTTCCACGACGCCACCAGAGCAAAGAATATTAAAGTTATCCATGCGCTCCTTTTGCCAGCCGGGTTGCAGTTCTGCTGCCCATTTAGGATCTGTTTTTCGATTCGCGCGAACATCGATCGAGGAGGGCGTGCGTTGGAAAACAAACAGCTGTTTAGCAGATTCGCCGACATGGGGGGTGCACTGTACAGCCGTAGCACCGGTGCCAATGATGGCAACGCGCTTGTCTTTAAGTCCCGCAAGCCCGCCGTTCGAATCTCCGCCGGTGTAGTCGTAATCCCAGCGGCTGGTGTGGAACGTGTGGCCCCGAAAACTGTTAATGCCTTCGATGCCCGGAAGCTTTGGCCGATGCAGAGGGCCATTAGACATAATGACAAAGCGAGCTCTGAACTTATCTTGCCTATTGGTTTCGACGATCCATCTAGACGCGGCCTCGTCCCAATTCAGTGCGGTGACCTCGGTTTCAAGGCAAGCATTTTTATAGAGATTGTACTTTTTAGCGATATTTTGACTGTGGCTCAATATTTCCGGGGCATGGGCGTATTTTTGAGTGGGAACGTAGTTCAGTTCTTCTAGAAGGGGCAGGTAAATATAAGCCTCGGTATCGCAGGCAGCGCCCGGGTAACGATTCCAGTACCAGGTACCGCCGAAGTCACCGCCTTTTTCTACAAGCCTGATGTCCTCGAAGCCGAGTTCTTTCAGTCTTGCCCCGGCGATCAGACCACCGAAGCCGCCACCGATAATAGCGATCTCTACCTCGTCGGTAAGAGGTTCTCGGTCTATGGATTGGGTGACGTAAGGGTCTGCAAGGAAATCGGCATATTCGTCTTTGATCTCTCGGTATTGCTCATTTGCGTCTTCCCTGAGCCGCTTGTCTCGCTCGACTCTGTACTTATCCCGTAGGGCGTCTGGATCAAACCCTAATTCCTCTTTTGTTGGTAGTGCCATGATTGAACCTCCGATCTCTAAAATATTAGCATCTCTTTAATTGGCGGAGCGAGGGATAGCATCGTCATCTTTATGAGAATCAGGAATTCATTATTTTACATAATATATATTAT
>DEBN01000019.1:2605-2913 GCA_002348825.1 Gammaproteobacteria bacterium UBA2955 | reverse complement strand
AGAGTAATCAGCGCTGAACCCGTGGATGGTGCCGACAAGTTGTTGTCTTTGGTCTTAGACGTGGGTGATCACCAGCGTCAGGTTTTTTCCGGCATCAAAGCAGCTTATTCGCCGGCAGACTTGGTCGGCCGCTTAACCGTAGTGGTGGCGAATCTAGCCCCACGCAAAATGCGCTTTGGGGTATCAGAAGGCATGGTATTGGCCGCTGGACCCGGAGAGACCGATATTTTTCTATTGTCACCGGACAGCGGGGCAACCCCTGGCATGGTGGTGAAGTAAACCTGTGCAGTAGCTTAGGTCGATAGCCG
>DEBN01000019.1:803-2188 GCA_002348825.1 Gammaproteobacteria bacterium UBA2955 | reverse complement strand
TTCATGGGCATTACAAAAAGTTACGACACCGCTTTTGCTACTGGCCTTGCAACGACCTTCGTGCTGAGCTTGGCTGCAGTCACCACCCATATTCTGTACCACGGGATTTTGCAGCCTCTCGGCCTTGAGTATCTGCGGATTATTCTCTTCATCGTCGTCATCGCGGGCTTAGTGCAACTGGTACAGGTGTATTTGCGCGCATCGTCCCCAGTATTACAGCAACTGCTCGGCGTTTATCTGCCGCTTATAACCAGTAATTGCGCCGTGCTCGGTGTCAGCCTGCTGGCCATCGGCCAGAGCCTGTCTCTGGTGCAAACTCTGTTCTACGCCATTGGTGCGGCCGCCGGCTTTACCCTAGTAATGGTTTTATTTGGAGCCATGCGCGAACAAGTCGAGCAATCAAATTTGCCGGATGCATTCAAAGGCACGCCTATCGCCCTGATCAGTGCGGGCCTTATGAGTCTGGCCTTTATGGGTTTTCAGGGCCTAACCGTGTGATGTATTCAATAGCACTAACTCCAATCCTCTTGGTGCTCACTCTGCTGGCGCTCGCTCTGGCTGTTGCGCAACTACGCCGGCGGCTGCCCCATGACGAGCTCAGTCTGCCCAAAGAAATTGATGCACTGCTGCCACAGACCCAGTGCGCACAGTGCGGACATCCGGGTTGCATGCCCTACGCAGAAGCGGTGGCCGCAGGTACCGCGATTGATCTTTGTCCGCCCGGTGGGCCAGAGCTGGTTATCCGACTTCGCGATCTCATGGGTCCAGACGCTCCTCTCGAAAAGGTTGAAGTTGCGCAACCGGAGACAATGCTTGCTGTTATCGATGAAGCAAAATGCATCGGTTGCGCGTTGTGTCTGCCACCCTGTCCGGTTGATGCGATCGTCGGCGCGAACGGCTTTATGCATACCGTTGTCGAGCAAGATTGCACAGGCTGCGAACTCTGCATTCCTGCCTGCCCAGTGGATTGCATCAGTCTGGTCAGTGTTCCGGCTGCAACGGTACCCCAACCCGCAAAAGTGGCGTCTGCCAGTCGCGGCTGTATTAATTGCAGCCAGTGTGTCGACGTCTGCCCACGTGATCTGGCGCCCGACCAACTGTTTAAGCTTGCCAACGCCCAAGCTTGGTCAGCCGCAGCCGATCTGGGACTCCAAGAGTGCGTGGAATGCAGCCTCTGCGATCGGGTATGTCCGAGCGAAATTAATCTCACCGAGATATTTACCCAAGCTAAACGGGTCGAAAGCTGGCAGCAACAAGACAACGATCACAAGCTCGCCATCAAACAGCGCTACGCAGAACATCAAGATCGCGCTGCACAGCGCACTCAAGCAGCGCAAGAACGACGCGCTGAACGGCTGCAGCGACGCCGGTCTCGGCCCGGTCGC
>DEBN01000019.1:0-442 GCA_002348825.1 Gammaproteobacteria bacterium UBA2955 | reverse complement strand
GGTCGCACCGCGGAAACTCAACAACAACACGCTCGACCCGCTCGCGCCGCAGCTGCTCGAAACAAGCATGGACGCCAGGTGTGAAAAAGCGAACCCGCAGCCGCACGTCCGTCATTATGTATACGGTTTTAGCCGCGATGACACCGGGGCTGGTCGCTCAAATTTACTTCTTGGGTTTTGGTGTCCTGCTTAATGGCATCCTCTTATGCCTCTGGTGCGTGCTGTTCGAAGCCACCATCGTGCTGCTGCGACGACCGGCTAATTTGAGGGCAGAACTTAACCGCCATCTAGGCGACGGCAGCACAGTGTTGACCGCTTGGTTGATCGCAGTCTGTTTGCCACCTGACTTGCCGGCAGGCGTGTTGGCCATAGCCGCCCTAGCCGCGGTCGGCCTCGCAAAACACGCTTACGGCGGTTTGGGTCAGAACGTGTTTAATCCCGC
>DEBN01000171.1:8288-19171 GCA_002348825.1 Gammaproteobacteria bacterium UBA2955 | reverse complement strand
TAGAGGCCGATTATTAGAACGCTCTTTGTAAAAAGTAGCGGGGCGGGTTACATGCTGCTGGGCCTAGCCCTGCTTTCTATGGCGCTGGCGACGTTAGACGCCTACACCAGTTATCTTCGGTCTACGCGCGCGCTGGTGCTGCAGCTGGTGACCCCTCTTTATTACCTTGCAGAAGCACCTTACACGATTGGCAACAACTTAAACGAGAGTTTGAGCACTAGGGAAAAATTGTTGGCCCAGTTAGAGCGTCAACGCGAAGAACTGTTGGCTCTTTCTCATACTGCGCAACGTTATCGGACGCTCAAAGCGGATAACGATCGGATGCGAGTGTTGTTGGGATCAAAAGCAAAATTGCCGGGTTCGGTGTTGATTGCCGAGATAGTAAGTGTTCGATCAACACCGAGTTCGCATCAGGTGATTATCGACAAGGGTGCCGCGGATGGTCTGCAGATTGGTCAGGCTGTGCTCGATGCCGAGGGGTTATTTGGCCAATTGGTAGAAGTCGGCGCCACTACAAGCCGAGTGTTGCTATTAATAGACAAAGATCATGCCGTCCCTGTCCAGGTCACTCGCAATGGCGCGCGCAGTATCGCTGGCGGCACCGGGTCTAGGGATAGCCTGGTGCTGGAGAACGTACCTGTGTCCATGGACATTACCGTTGGTGATCTTCTCGAGACCTCTGGGTTAGGCGGGCGGTTCCCGGTGGGTTATCCAGTAGCTGAGGTGATGTCAGTAATATTGGACGAGACTGCCGCATTTGCCGAGGTGAAAGTTCGGCCGTTAGCTCGAACCAATCAGTCGCGTTTCTTGCTGGTTGTTTTTACCGCCGATCAGGATCGCATTAATCGCTTGGATGATAACTCGTGAACCCCCTGATCATGTTGGGTTTAGCCATAGTTGCCGCGGTACTGAGTGTCGCTCGCCTACCCAGCGATTGGTTTGCGTGGATTGGGTTGTGGCAGCCGCAGTGGTTATTGCTGCTGCTTATATACTGGGCTCTGCAGGTGGGTTCTCGGCTGGGTGTTTTATGGGCTTGGTTTGCTGGAGGCGTTGTCGATGTGCTGTTGGGCGAGCCCTTAGGTTTGAATGGCATCATATTTGCTGCCATAACCTATCTCGCTTTACGTTTCCGCGAGCGTTTTTTAATGTACGGTCTAATCCAGCAAGCCATCATCGTTTTCGTTGTGGTGATGCTCGCGCAGCTGTTGCGAACCCTCAGTCTTAATTTTTTTGCCAACCAAGATTGGAATTGGTTACCGCTTACTACTGCGTTAAGCTCTGCCTTGCTCTGGCCTTACAGTTACAAACTTTTCAAAGCGCTGGAGCCTCGGCGGGGCTTTCGGTGAGCGCCGTAGTCGATAAATCGATTTTGTTAGCGTCCTCATCGCCCCGGCGGATGAGCTTACTGCAGCAGATTGGCTTAGTGTTTGAGACAATGTCGCCGGACGTGGATGAGAGCCTGAGCGACGGGGAAGACCCGCAAATGTACGTCGAGCGACTGTCTAGATCGAAAGCCGAAGCTGGACTGGCCTGCAGACCGAGCTCTGTGGTGATAGCGGCAGACACGATCGTCGCACTGGATGGCGAGGTGCTTGGGAAACCAAAGGACCGCACGGATGGGGTGCGGATGCTGATGCGGCTTTCCGGGACTACCCATCGAGTGCTGACCGGGATAACCGTTGCGTCGGCTGCGCACATGAAATCAAAGGTGGTAGCCAGTGATGTCAGCTTCCGCGCGGTATCCGAGCGAGAGGCGCAAGCCTACTGGCGTACCGACGAGCCGGTGGATAAAGCCGGTGGCTATGGTTTACAAGGTATTGGCAGTATTTTTGTTGAAAAGATCCATGGCAGCCCTAGCGCGGTCGTTGGTTTGCCTATGCTTGAAACGGAATTGCTGCTTAAACAATTTGGTATAGATACATGGAGTGGTCGATTTGACCGAAGAACATAAACAGCACGGCGGGGCTGTCGAGCAATTGGTGATTAATGTTAGCTCTACAGAAACACGAGCAGCGTTAGTTGTGGGTCAAACATTGCGTGACCTGCAAATTGATCGAGCGCAGCACAGAAGCCTGACAGGCAACGTTTATCGCGGCAAAGTAGTGCGGGTAATAGGCGGTATTCAGGCCGCATTTGTCGATATCGGCCAACAGCGCCATGGCTTTTTACACGCGGCCGATGTCACAGTTAAGCCGTTGATGGTTGCGCAACCCGGCAGCGACGAAAAGCGCGTGGACATCCGCAAGCTGCTGCATGAAGGACAAGAGGTCGTCGTGCAGGTAGTAAAAGACGCCATAGAGGGTAAGGGTGCAAAGCTTACGATGTCGCTCTCTGTTGCGACCAATGCGCTCGTGTTAACCCAGCGGCCTGGCCAATTGGGCATTTCTCGGCGTATAGAAAGTACCGCGGAGCGCCAACGGTTGAAAGATATCCTGTCCAGACAACTGGCCGATACGGATTTTGGCCTAATTGTACGTACAGCAAGTGATGGCGCGAGCGAAGAGGGTTTAACAGAAGCCTTCGTGCGCTTATGCGATAGCTGGAATGAACTGCTGCAAAATATTGAATCCAGTAAGCAGCAAAACGCCCCATGCCTGATCTTTGCAGAACTGCCCTTTGCCTGCCGTATTCTTCGCGATTTGGCCGGACCAAACGTACAAAACGTCACGGTAGATGATGAAGCTACGTTTGCGCAGATGCGCGAATTTGCCGAGGAACACCTGCCTCAATGGTCTGGGCGCGAGGTGCTCCGTTACAGCGCTGAAGACCTGTTTGCGGGCCTCGGCTTGGAGGCTCAAATTGAGCAAGCTTTAGGCGCGAGCTATGCATTGCCGTCGGGCGCCGAACTTGTTTTTGAACAAACTCAGGCGTTGGTCAGTGTTGACGTTAACAGTGGTAGTTATCTAGGCGGGCGCGGTGATTCGGCGGCCTCAATGGAAGACACCGCGTTGCGAGTTAATTTGGAGGCTGCCGAAGTGATCCCCACGCAGTTGCGGCTGCGGAATTTAGGGGGTTTAGTGGTCATTGACTTCATCGATATGCAGAAAGATGACCATCAACAACAGGTGCTCATGACGCTTAAGGATGCCTTTGCATCTGATCCGTCTCAGGTGCGGGTCGAAGATTTTTCCGATCACGGCACCGTGCAATTAAGTCGCAAACGTGTTCGTCAAAGTCTGGGCCAGCTTATGCAGAAAACGGCTGGCGGCACCGTCGATGTTTCGGTGGAGGCAGCTTGCCAAGCCATTGTTCGCGATTTGATAAAGCGCTCGAAATCGAGCAAAGGCTCGACCGACCTTGAATTTTTAGTACGAGCTGATCAAGCGGTTGTGGACCTGTTGCTGTCCGACGCAGGCGCTTATCTCGATGGCGTTCGAGCGAAGATTCGCGGCGGCGTTGGTGTGCAGGTGGAGCCTGATTTTGCTGTCGGCCAATTCGATATCTCTTTGGTGCAGGGGTCGCTAGGCTAATCAGGCCGAGCTCTCCGCTATGTCGGTGGCAACACTTTCGTCATTCCAGACCAGACTGCGGCACTATGTGTTCGGACCTCTCTTAGTCTTTATTTGTGGCCTCGTCGTCGTTGCGGCGCTGGCGCAGGGTGTTGGCCGCACGTTGCTATTTTTTGCCAGTGAGTTTACGCCGCAGCTGAATAGCTTGCTAGCGTCGAAACGAATCCGTCTGCAAGGGGTGCAGACTCGCTGGAACGGATTTAATCCGGTAATCCGGGTGCAGCAGGTGAGCTTCGGTGCTGGCCACTTTAAAAGCGTGGACATGGAATTAGACGCCCTCGAGAGCCTTATTCGCAGTGCGTGGGTGCCGCGACATCTTTACTGGCAACAGGCGGAGGTGCACTTCGAGCAAAAGTCCTCCGGCTGGCAGTTGCGCGATCAGCAACGCATTGAGCTGCCTTTTGATGTTCTCAAAAGTATCTGGCATGGAGACAGGTTATTTGGGGCAATAGCGCTCATATTTCACCCTAGCACGGGTGATGCGATGCGCTTTAGCGCCGACCTGCGGGCGCAGAATTTTAGTCATGAACACCTGCTTGATATCGTTTTGGCCACCGAGGACCGAGAAAACGGTGAGTTGGGATTGTCATGGGTTGAGCGGGTAGGCTGGTCCGACAAGCGAGTGCTGGCCCGTGATGTCAGCGTATCCGGGCGGTTGGTGTTGCCCCCAGGGCTGGCCGGTAGCGCCGGCATAGTCATTGACAGCGAGGGTTCACGTTGGCGCCAGCGATCAGACGCCGGCCACGGGCGACTTGGGCTCAAGGCCACTATTTCTGCTGCGGATTTAATGGGCCCTGTGCCGCCTTTGCAGGCGATATTTGAAGCGGATTTTGCGACCAGAGGCGATGACATTGATGGCATCAGCCGAGTCTTCAGAGTTCAGTCTGGGAATGAACGCGTTACGGCCTTAGAGCTCAAGCCGCTGTATGTGCAGATGAGCACCAGTGATGACCAAACTTGGCCGGAATTCGTGGTTTGGAGTCAGGGGCTAGATCTGGGCGCCTTAAGCCGGGTGTTGCAGCCGAGTGCGAGGATCTGGCCGTTGTTTGCGGAATGGTTGTCGGCTTTAAGGCCAACCGGCCAAGTTCACAGTATGTACGGCTACGTTAACGCAGAAGGCGCTGGCTACTCTGCATCGCTGTCCGATGTTTCGGCTCAGGGTTATAGAGGGTCTCCCGGGCTATTGAATGCGCAAGGTCGGTTATGGGGTGGTGGTCCTAATATTGCGATGCAATTGAACTCTGATGACATAGTGCTGTGGTTCCCGAATTTATTCGCTCGAGCATGGGAATTTGACTACCTTCAGGGCCTCCTCAAGTTCCACCTGCAGCCTGGGCATCTGGGATTGCGTGGGCAGAACATTAAGGCTAGGCGTCACGGCAGCGCTATTGCTGGACAGTTCGCGGTTACGCGACCCCAAAACCCCTACGCGCAGCGTTTGAGCATCCAGATAGGGATGGACGAGGCGGAGGTCTCTGCTGTGGAGGATTATATCTCCTTCAAGATGTCTGACGGGCTGCAGAACTGGCTTCGCGAAGCACCTAAGGCGGGCCGATTTTCCGGCATATATGGGGCGTACCACGGACAGGTTCGGCAGCGAACTGGCGAATTAGCGCGCCGTTTTGAGATCCAAGGTGAATTGGCACGAGGTAGAGTCTTGTACGAACCAAACTGGCCTGAGCTGCGAGATGTTTTCGGCGATATCCATGTTGCCGGCAGTCGCACTGAGGTGCGAGTCGCTACAGCTCAGATGGCGGGTGCGCGGCTACGCGATAGTCGTCTGAATCTGGGTGCTGGCGCGCGTGTTGCGGACATTCAATTCGACGCTGAAACTGAAGCGTCACAGCTGCTGGATTTTGTGCGGAATACGCCCCTGAGATCGACTTTTGGTTTCGTCAAAGACGACTGGTTAGGGCAAGGCCGTGTCAGTCTGCAGGGCGCGATGACGATACCGTTGGCGGCAAATGCTGAGCGTGCGTTGGCTGTGGATATGGATTTTGTTCTAGAGCAGATGTCGCTGTCGATGCCCGACTATCGTCTGGAAATAGATGATCTTGGCGGACGCGGGGCATTCACCTTGCCGCATCAGTTAGCGGGCAATTTTGTTGGGCGTGTGTTTGAGCAAGAGACCGCGATTGTCGTGACGAATGATGATCAGCAAATCAACTTCTCCGTACGCGGGGGCTTTGCGCCTGAGGATGTTTACACCCTGGCAGGCGTTGCAGATCTCGGAGTGCTGGCCGGCGCAAGTGAATTTGACGCAAATCTTTCAATCCATATGCAGGGTGGGGTTTCTGCTTTGGCCGTGGATACCGATCTCCAAGGTATGGCGGTTAATTTGCCATCCGAGCTCGGCAAGCGGCCTAGTGCAAGATCGCCCAGTCGTTTCGATCTACAGTTTTTGGATAACTATCAAAGTTTGCGCTGGCGTTATCAGAACACGCAGGGATGGGTGCATCTGGATGATCGGGTGCTGCGGGGTTCGGTGGGTTTAGGCGTCGCGCCTGCAGTAATCCCGGCAGACCAAGACCGTGTGAGCATTGGCGGTAAGTTGGCGCGGATAGACGTGGCTGCTTGGTCAGAAGTAGCGGCAGGCAGTAATCAGTTTGCGGTGGATTGGCAGATAGATAGTCTGCGGGCTGACGAGCTTGTTGTTGGTGAGTTGTTGTTTACTGATCTCGTGCTTGCCGGTCGCCGAGGCGTCGGCGAATTTATTTTTTCTGTTGACGCTGACGATCTAGTCGGGCGAGTAGATCTATCAGACGACATGCGCCTAGGCGTAGATTTAGATTTTCTTCGACTCCCTAAACCCGACTATTCGTCCAGCGATTCAGAATTCTCGGCTGCGGATTCCGCCGTCGCATTGATCGAGCGTGATCCCATGAGTGTGGAGTTAGGCCGCTCGCTGCCGGCGGCCTGGGTGTCTATCGAACAGCTGCTTATTGGCGATGACAATTACGGTAATTGGCAGTTTGAGATTCAACCCGAGCAGGATGGGGTTCGTTTTGCATCGCTCGATATGGATGTGCGTGGGGTGCGGTTACGTAGTTCAGAATTTTTTTGGGATCTGGCTGAAGACCGTACTGCATTTGCTGGACGCGTAGAGTTAGACGACCTCGCGCGCACGTTGCCCCTGTGGGACTTTGCTCCGACAATGGAAACCGGCGAGGCAACGCTGCAGGTCGATCTCCAATGGCCCGGCTCGCCGCCGAACATAGAGTTGCTGGGCCTGCATGGCAGCATGAAGTTCAAGGCCAAAAATGGTCGCTTTTTGGATGCGGATACATCGGCTAATGGACTGCGACTGATCAGTTTGTTCACTCCGTCTGCCATCGCCAGTCGAATTAACAAATTCGATTTTTCCGACATCGTGGATGATGGTATGAGCTTTGATCGACTCAGTGCTGCTGTTCAAGTGGGGCGGGAAGAAATGGTGTTCACAGAACGTATGGTTGTTGAAAGTCCCTCTTCCTCTTTCGAACTTGGTGGCCGGGTAAATTTGCGTTCTGAAATGCTCGATAACGAAATGATTGTGACGTTACCGGTCAGCAGTTCTCTGCCTTGGTACGGGGCTTATCTGGCGTTGGCAAACCCGGTGGCGGGACTTGGCGTAGTGTTGGGCGAGCAGATACTGCGCAAACCTATTCAGCAGTTTAGCAGCGCCAAGTACGCTATTACCGGTACGCTTACCGACCCCCAAGTGAAGTTTGTAAGTCTTTGGGATAAAAGTATGAAAGCGGTACCGCAACCCGGTAGCCTAGCGCCATTATCTGAGGCGTCAGAACAGACCCCGGTGTCTGAAATCGAAACAGGTGATGTCTCAATTGGCCCCGGATTGATGACAGAGGCGCCGGCAGAAACGCGACCTCGCGTAATCGTGGAGCAAGAGCAAAGTAATGACTGAGGATGGTTGCAAGTTGCAAAAAATAGATTGCCAAGCGGTAGCAGATGAGTGAGCTGATACAGCAAGTCGAAGCGGAGCTGTTGGCTGCAAAAGGGCTTGTGTCGGCAGATGTGCAAAGCGCGCTGGAGCGAATGCTAGGGCGCAATGTCGATTATGGCGAAGTGTTCATACAGAGCGCTCGTTCGGAATCTTTTGGCCTTGAAGATGGGATCGTTAAGGACGGTGCGTTTTCGGTCGACGCGGGTATTGGGGTGCGCGCGTTAGCGGGCGAAAAAACCGGCTTTGCCTACTGTGAAGATATTCGCGCGGATGGATTGAACAAGGCCGCAGACGCGGCGAAAACTGTCGCCGGTGCAGGAGCGCGAGGTCCGGCGCAAGGCCTGCGCGTTGTTAGTGCGGAGGCGTTGTACAGCACTCAAGACCCGA
Organism: Gammaproteobacteria bacterium UBA2955; assembly: GCA_002348825.1. Lineage (GTDB taxonomy): Bacteria > Pseudomonadota > Gammaproteobacteria > Pseudomonadales > Azotimanducaceae > UBA4421. The sequence continues at coordinate 11,332 of DEBN01000171.1, read as the reverse complement.
TCAGCAGCTTGTCTCAGGAACAGAAAGTTGCGCTGCTGCAGCATGTGGATCAGATCGCGCGGGCAGCTGATTCAAGAGTCAAGGAGGTGAACGTGCGCATTGCTGGGAGTCATTCCAGCATGCTGGTTATGGCCAGTGACGGCACATTCAGCGCTGACATCCGTCCCTTGGTTCGTCTCGATGTGTCGGTCATTGTCGAGGACAAAGGCCGACGCGAGCGCGGCAGTTCTGGTGGCGGTGGACGCCGAGATTTAGCTTCTTTGTATGCTGGTGATTGGGCCGATGGCCTGGCGCGCGAAGCGGTGCGCATGGCGCTGGTAAATTTAGAGGCCGTTGACGCGCCCGCCGGTCCAATGCCGGTAGTGCTTGGGCCGGGATGGCCCGGAGTGCTATTGCATGAAGCCGTAGGACACGGTCTGGAAGGCGATTTTAATCGCAAAGGCAGCTCTGCGTTTTCTGGTCGAGTGGGTGAACAGGTCGCGTCGAGTTTGTGCTCAGTGGTGGATGACGGTACTTTGTCCGAACGTCGAGGGTCGCTAAGTGTTGATGATGAAGGCACGCCCACCCAAAACACCATGCTTATCGAAAACGGCATATTGCGCGGCTATATGCAAGACAAGTTGAACGCCCGACTTATGAACGTTGCTGCTACAGGCAATGGCCGGCGTCAGTCCTATGCTCATGTTCCGATGCCGCGTATGACGAATACATATATGTTGCCCGGCCAAGACCAGCCGGAAGACATTATTCGCTCGGTGAATCGTGGGGTTTACGCCGTAAATTTCGGTGGTGGCTCTGTGGATATTACTTCCGGCCGGTTCGTTTTTTCGGCTACAGAGGCCTATCTCATTGAAGATGGTAAAGTCACAGCGCCAATAAGAGGCGCGACACTCATCGGGAATGGCCCAGATGTTATGAACAAGGTCTCCATGGTGGGTAATGACTTGGGTTTGGATGCGGGGGTAGGCGTATGCGGCAAAGACGGACAGTCGGTGCCCGTCGGTGTTGGCCAACCTACGCTTAAGGTCGATGAAATCGTCGTTGGCGGAACCCAAGCCTAGGGTGTTGCGGTCATCTGAATCTGCTCGCGTAAAAAGCGAAAGAGTGCTCGAGCAGCCTGCTTTTGGGCTGGCGCTTGGGAATCTTGCTTGGATAGCGTACCTATGCTGCTGACGCGTTTGAGTAACTGGCGTAACTTTTGACGCTCGATATGAGGGTATTCATGGAACAGTTGAGTCACGCTCTGCGGATCTTCCAGCAGGCGGTCGCGCCATTGCTCGACGATGTGTAAGGCGTGTCGAGCCGCATTGGATTCGCCGCGCAGGTGTTGCAGTTGTAACTCGATGGCGTCGGTGTCGAGCTTGCGCATAAGGCGGCCGATGTATTGCAGTTGGCGGCGGCTACCCTCGCGGCTGTTAATACGCCCGTACTCTTCGATGGCGAGGCTGAGAGAATTTGGTAATTCGAAGGTTTCCAAGTCTTGGGCGTTAAGTTGGGTTAGTGCTCGACCAACGTCCTGTAAGCGCAGCGCTTCGCGTTTGCGGGCACTCTTAGATGGTTCTTCAGTCATTCTTCTGGGAAGGAAATATTGGAATTCATAGATCAACAGGCTGAATTGCAGCAGCTGGTACACGATATTCTCAAAGAGGCACGTCAGCAAGGTGCGGATCAGGCAGAGGTGTCTGTCAGCGCGGAAGAGGGGCTTGGTGTTAGCGTTCGGAAAGGCGAACTGGAGAACGTGGAATTCAATCAGGATCGTGGGTTTGGCATTACGCTGCAGTTTGGTCAACGGCGCGGCACCGCCAGTACAACGGACAGCAGTCCACAGGCGATTCAGGAAACAGTAATCGCGGCGAAGAACATTGCTCGATTTACCGAAGATGATCCCTATTGTGGTTTAGCCGACGCGGAACTGATGCCGCAGCAGGCTGTTGATCTCGATATGTACCATCCTTGGGAGTTGTCCGCAGACGACGCGCAGCTGCTCGCCGCCGAATGCGAGTCGGTAGGACTCGACGTGGATCCGAGAATTGCGAATTCCGATGGTGCTCAGGTCAGCACGCAGCAGGGGATTCGTGTGTACGGTAACAGCCATGGCTTTGTTGGCAGTTATGCCAGTACCCGGCATAGCTTAAGTTGTGTGCTCATTGGTGAAGACGGAAACGGTATGCAGCGTGACTACTGGTATACGGTGGCGCGCAGCGCAGATGAGCTAGATTCGGCTGCGCACGTCGGCCGCGAGGCCGGTGAAAGAACTATAGCTCGACTCGCTCCTAGTAAGGCGCCGACGGGTAGTTTCCCCATTATGTTAGCCCCGCAATTGGCGGCCGGATTGATTGGTCATCTTTTAGGCGCGATCAGCGGCGGAGCACAGTATCGTAAGGCGAGTTTTTTGCTTGGTAGTGTAGGCCAGCAGGTCTTGCCAACTTGGCTGTCTTTGCAGGAATCGCCATTGTTACCGCGTAGCTTAGGAGGCGCCTATTTCGATGGTGACGGGGTCGCGACGCGGTCAAATCGTTTCGTCGATGCAGGTATTTTACGTAGCTATGTATTGTCGTCTTATGCAGCGCGCAAGCTAGAGTTGGTGACAACGGCCAACGCAGGTGGGGTTCATAACTTAGCGTTGTTAGGCCCATCCGTTAGCCGCGATGAATTGCTTAGGGAACTAGGAACAGGCTTATATATCTGTGAATTGATGGGTCAAGGCGTGAACGGCGTGACCGGAGACTATTCCCGCGGCGCTGCGGGATTTTGGGTGGAAGACGGTGAGATTGCGCATCCGGTAGATGAGTTCACTATCGCAGGTAATTTGCGTGATATGTTGACGAATATAGTGCGGATGGGTGATGACTTCGATTTACGCAGTAATGTAAGAGCGCCTAGTCTATTGCTGGCCCCTATGACGGTGGCGGGTGAATCCTAGGCTATAAATACACTAGGCTAGCCAGGCCCAAGAATACGAAGAACCCCACTACGTCAGTTATCGTTGTGACAACGACGCCGCCGGCGATGGCTGGGTCGACACCGAGCATACGCAAGAGGCC
>DEBN01000171.1:0-7872 GCA_002348825.1 Gammaproteobacteria bacterium UBA2955 | reverse complement strand
GGATCGGCAAAAAATACGGCCGCAGCGATAGCCACCAGAGTCGCCCAAAGTGTTCCATTCAGTGCGGCGATAAGAAATTCGCGGTTGAGCATCCACAGTATATTGCGCCGGTTGATTTGCCCCAATGCCTGACCACGAATAACAAGAGTTAGAGTTTGGGTTCCCGCGATGCCGCCCATGCTGGCTATGACGGGCATTAACACCGCAAGCGCAACTACTTTGACGATGGCCGCTTCAAACATATTAATAACCGCGGCGGCCGCAAAGGCAGTCATTAAATTAATGCCCAGCCAAATAGCACGTCGACGCAGTACGCGACGCACGGGGGCGAACGTGTCCTCGTCCACCTCCAAGCCGGCGGGACCCAGCACGGCCTCCTCTGCGTCTTCGATGATGACGTCTACGACGTCATCGATAGTTATGCGCCCCAGTAATCGACCGGCATCGTCAACCACTGCTGCGCTTATCAGGTCGCGATCCGAAAACGCACGGGCAATCTCGGTGTCCGGTTGATCAACGTGCATCGACGGGGCGTTGCTGTCCATGATCTCTCGTACTGTGACGGACGGATCAGAGGTAAGGACCTTTGCTAGGGGCAACATGCCGAGATATCGGTCTTCGCTGTTGACCACAATTAGGGCGTCTGTGCCTGACGGTAGCTCCTTGCGTAAGCGCAAGTATCGCAGTACCAACTCGAGCGTGTGGCGCGGTCGCACTGTGATAGTGTCGGTATCCATCAGGCCGCCGGCACTGTCCTCGGGGAACGATAACACCGCTTCAACGCGCGCCCGGTCGTGAATATCCAAGCTGGCTAACACCTGCTCGCTGATGGTCTTCGGTAGCTGCTGCAAGATGTCCGCGAAGTCGTCGGTATCCATTTCGTCGGCGGCGGCGACAAGTTGTGCGGTATCCATGGCCTCGAGAAACTCTGCGCGCACTTCGTCACCAATGTGTTGCAATGTTTGATTGCGGTCTTCTTCGTCCAGCAACTGCCAGATAACCCGCCGTGTTGTTGGGCGACTGGCCTCAAGGGCTTGGGCGATTTCACTAGGTCGTAGCGAGGCTAAAAGGAACTTACTTTCAATGGCGTCTTCGAGTGGGATGTTCTCAATGAGTTCCTCGAGTCGTAATGAATTGCTCATGTGCTCAAACGTCTATCTCGTGGAAGCCCGCCAGAATCAGAGCGCTAATGGCGTCGCAGGCCTGATCTTCATCGGTGCCGGCGACGCTCAGAGTGACTTCAGCGCCGACGGGCGCGCCGAGCATCAAAAGATCCATTATGCTTTTGCCGTCGGCTTTCTTGGCGTTGATCTCCAGTGAAATATCGCTGCCAAAGGATTTGGCAACGCCGACCAGTTTGGCTGCTGCGCGCGCGTGCAAACCGAGTGGATTGATAAGCGTTAAGTGGGCCTGGCGCATAGTCGTAAATAGGTCGAGGATCAGCAAGGATACTAACGGCATCTGTGCTTCGCGTCAGGCTCGATGTGCGATGGTTAACGGCGGTTCAATTCCCGATGTCTAACCAATACCTTGTCATAATCCTGACCTAGGTGTTCGGCCAAGCGTTGTGCCATGTACACACTTCGATGTTGGCCGCCGGTGCAGCCGATCGCCACGGTCATGTATACCCTTGAGTTCGCCTCAAACCTTGGAACCCAGCGGGCGAGCATTTTGGTAATGTCCTCAAACATCTCATTAACCATGGGCTGATTACGCAAATAGTCTTGTACGGGTCGATCTAAACCGGACAAGCTGCGTAATGTTTCGTCCCAGTGTGGGTTAGGCAGACAGCGCAGGTCAAAGACGAAATCCGCGTCTACGGGCACGCCGTATTTAAACCCGAAGGATCGAAATAGCAGGTTAATATTCTGCGATCCGTGATCCAGTACGCGGTCTATGAACTGAGCGTTCAACTGCTGGCTGCTCAATTGCGTGGTATCGATGGTGAGGTCTGCTAAGTCGGCTATAGTGGCAAGGACCTGGGCTTCCATATCGATTGCTTGGCGTAGGTCGATGTTTTGAGAGGTCAGTGGGTGCCGACGGCGTGTTTCACTAAATCTCTTCACTAAAGTTGGACTCTGGGCGTCAAGATATACAACCCGGCGGTCTTTTCGAGCCAGCGGCAGGCCCTTTAAGATCTCGGGAAAGGTCTGCAGTGACTGGCTGCGCGCATCGATGCAGACCGCTAGCTGTGTAGCCTCAGCACCCTCTCTTTCGAGGTTTTCCGCTACTAAACTGTGCAGCAGAGTGACTGGCAAATTATCGATGCATTGGTATGCGTTATCCTCGAGAGCCTGCAGTACAGTGGACTTTCCCGAGCCAGATCGGCCACTGATGATGAACAGTTTCATGCGCGCTTGACGTTCGGTGATGCAGTTTCCATACGCTCGAAACAGCGCATAACGGCGTCGGCGTTGTCACACTTTCTAAGCGCCGAGCGATTTTCCGCAGAGTTGAAAAAAGTAGCGAGTTCAGCAAGTAGGTCTAAGTGCGCATGGGTTTCGCTATTAGGCACCACCAGCACAAACAGCAGATCTACATGCTCATTATCCATCGCCTCGTAGTCTACCGGCCCAGCTAAGGACATGAAGGTTGCATGAATGGCTTGGCACGGCATTCTGCAGTGGGGTATCGCAACGCCAAAGCCTAAGCCGGTAGACCCAAGTCGTTCTCTTTCGATAAGACCGGCAAAAACCTCATCTGCAACCAAACCGTCCTGATCGGGGTCGTTTTCTGCAACGGATTCCGCGGCCAGTTGCAGAGCGCGCTTGCGGCTTTGGCACTGCACACGACAAAGAATGTTTTGCCGTTTGAGCAAGGAACTTATCCGCATAGGTCTGTGTCTTTAAGGTTGCTCGAACCTGGTATGTGCATGTTTACGCTGTTTACTCCCATGATGATGATCGATGGTTTTCTCTTTATGTTTGATAATCTGGCGATCGAGCTTGGCACACAGTTGGTCTATGGCTGCGTACATATCTGCAGCCTCTGCATTCGCAAACAGCTCCGCTCGTGCCACGTGGACTGTGGCCTCGGCCTGATGTTTGAGCTTTTCGATGTTTAAAACCACATGCACCTGGGTAATCTGGTCATAGTGACGTTCCAGTCGCTTTAGTTTCTCATGAACGTAGTCCTGTAGCGACTTGGTCAAATCGATTTGATGGCCGGTAACGTTGATCAGCATGCGCGTCTCCTTGCTAGCGTCAAGACGTCTTATTATTGCAAATAGTGGCCAATCAAACTAATTGCTTACGTTCGTTAGACGGTGGGATTGATAGCGACTCCCGGTACTTCGCCACCGTGCGACGCGCGACGTTAATATTCTGTTCGTTGAGCATCGCGGCGATCTTGTTATCGCTCAATGGCTTACGCGGATTTTCGTCTGCGGTTAGTTTTTGAATGAGTGCGCGTATTGCCGTGCTGGATATCTCGCCGCCGGACTGGGTGCCCACGTGCGATGAGAAAAAATATTTAAGTTCAAACAATCCGCTAGGACATACCAAATACTTACGGTTAGTCACCCGTGAAATCGTCGACTCATGCAGGTCCACTTGTTGTGCAATGTCGGCAAGGATTAACGGCTTCATTGCCTCCGGACCATGTTCAAAGAAGCCTTGTTGCACCTCGACAATCTGTGCGGCCACCCGCAGTAGAGTATCGTGCCGCGTTTGCAGACTTTTTATGAACCAGCGCGCCTCCTGCAGGTTGTTGCGCATGAACTCTCGGTCCGAGGGTTGAGCCGCTTTGTTTATCCAGCCAGCGTAGACGTTGTTGATGCGCACTTTTGGCAACGTTGCAGGATTCAGTTCGGCCTGCCATCGACCAGCGTGCTTACGCACCACAACGTCAGGCATTACGAAGTCAGATTGGCCCTCGGAAATGGCGGCTCCCGGTCGGGGCTGTAGCGTTCGAATGAGCGCGACAACCTGGCTTAGGTCCGATTCAGATAAGCGAGACTGCCGCACGAGTGTGGTGAAGTCTTTTTGTGCCAGAAGATCCAGATGGTTAGAGACGAGAGTGTTGGCCTCATCCAGCCAAGGCGTTTCAGGGTCGAGTTGTGCGAGCTGCAGTAGCAGGCACTCGCGCAGATCGCGCGCGCCGACGCCTACGGGGTCAAACTGTTGAATTTTAGTTAAGACGGCCTCTACGTCCTCGACGGTCGTTTGTTCATCCGCTGCTAGAGATGGGTCGACGAGGTTGGCACAGATCTCTTCGATCGAAGTGGTCAGCATGCCGTTATCGTCGATGCTGTCGATGATCATTGAAGCAATGGCACGGTCGGATGTGGCCATTGGTGTCAGGTTTAGTTGCCATTCAAGGTGCTCCAGCAATCCTTCAGCCGCACTGTTGTTTGTGCTTGGGTCAAAGTCGCTATCCACGGTCGTGCCAGTACTAGATTGGGGATAGATATCTTCCCAAGTTGAATCGCCGGGCATGGATTCTGTTAACGGTTCTTCGAACTGCTCGCTCACTTCAGCCTCAGCGGCCTCCGCAAAGTCCTCGGCAGCGTCGTCGTTCTCGCCTATCGGTAGGTCGCTCTCGCTCTCGCTGTCACCCAGTTCGTTGTCGAGTTGTTGAAAGTCCTCTTCTGACTCAAGCATCGGATTGGAGTCTAAGGCCAGCTGGATTTCCTGGCTGAGTTCCATTGTAGAAAGTTGCAGCAAACGTATCGCCTGTTGCAGCTGAGGAGTCATTTTCAGCTGCTGGCCAAGCTTCATTGAAAGAGATTGTTTCATCTGCTGCTGCGGTTCGTCATGGGTGCTGTAGGTTTCGTTATTTTATCCGGAAACATTGACCAAACACGTTAATTCATATGCAGGGGCGGATCTCACAGCGCGAAGCTGTCGCCGAGATAAACCTGCCGCACGGTTTCGTTTTTCAGAACACTTTCGGGTTCGCCTGCGGCGATTACATGTCCTTCATGCACAATGTAGGCGCGATCGCAGATATCCAACGTTTCCTTAACATTGTGATCTGTAATCAGCACTCCTAAGCCCCTAAGTTTTAGGTCCAAGATACCGTTTTTAATGTCCGATACAGAAATAGGGTCGACACCGGCGAACGGTTCGTCTAGCAACATGAATTCGGGGTTGCTGGCCAGGGCTCGGGCTATCTCCAAGCGTCGTCGTTCGCCGCCACTGAGGCTCTGCCCCAGTGAATCGGCGATGTGATTAAGATTGAATTCATCGAGGAGTTGTTGCAGCCGTTGGTGACGCTGTGGTTTGTCCAAATGAGTCTGTAGTTCAAGCACAGCCCGCAAATTGTCACGGGCACTAAGGTTGCGAAAGATGCTGGCTTCTTGCGGCAAATAGCCCAGCCCGGCTGCTGCACGCACATGCATCGGCGCTTGAGTCAGCGCGACATCATTTAAAAGCACCTGGCCGGAATCGCACTTAAGCAGGCCCACCAGCATATAAAAGCAGGTGGTCTTGCCCGCACCGTTCGGGCCGAGCAGGCCGATGACTTCGCCCTGATGAACATCGACACTTACATCGCTGACCGCGACTTTGTCGCGGTATCGCTTGTGCAGATTTAGGCCGCGAAGGGAGTTACTGTTCATGGCCGTTCAGGCGTCCCAATCTTCTCGCCCGGCGCTTGGTCGGCAAGTTCGAATTCCATGCGGACGCGTTTACTGTCGCCTTTAGCGCTAATTTCTTTGGCGTTTACGTTGTAGATAATTTCATCGCTGCGAATGACGTTGCTGCCTTGTTGCAGCACTGCGTTGCCGAGCAGCTGCAGTTGGTTGCTTGCAGGCGCGAACAAAATGGTCAAAGCACTTGCCTGTAACTTGCCTCGCTGCGCAACGTTTGTGTCCTCCGAAAGCTGGGGCATTGAAAATTTAGCTGGGGATCCGGTGGTACGAATGGTATCGACCTCGTCGGCAACGAGGGCAACGATAAGCCGCTCGCCTTCGATCACTAAATCCCCTTGTGTCGCTGTTACCGAACCGGCGTAGGTAACGGTTTTACTGGCTTGATCGAAAATGGCGCTGTCGCCTTCTATTTGGATGCGGCTTGGCTCCGCGACGCTGTACGCCGAAGGTATTAGAGCCAGCGAAAGCCCCAATGTTTTTAGAGTGGCTGGCAATGCTCTAGACATCGCTTGCCACGGCGGATCGGGTCGCTGCTTCCGGGGCGAATGACAGAGAGCTGACAACACGCAGATCTTCCCCCCGCTTAAACTCGAGTGTCGAATCTTTTTGCAAAGTCATAACGGGCGCTTCGGTGCGTAGGGCGCCGAAATTCAAAACCACATTGCCCCGCGCGATGATGGAATCATTAGCTACGTCAACCGAAAGACTGTCAGAGCGCAGATTTAGCGGTTTTGGCGATGGTGCCGCTTGGCGCAGCTGCACGTGATCCAATAATGTAAGGTGTGGGTGACGACCTAGCTTGGTCGCGCGTCCCCGCTGCGCAGAAACATGCCAAGGTGTTGCACGGGCGTCATCAAACAAGCGTACTTTCGGTTGCGTTAATTCGATGCGAGTGTTCTGCGCTCCGCGATACTGGGTCCACGCGGCAACCTCGAGAGAATAAAGGCGCTGGCCATTTTCTGCATATTCAGTCATCTGCATGTGTGTGCCAGTGGCAACAATCGTCTCTGTACTGCCGCCATTGTCGATCGCTGTAACCGCCGTCGATGTCGGGCCTGCGGCGATAACAACCAGTAGAGCCGCGCCTAGAATGACTGATCCGGTCGCGACTTGTTTGGTGCTTAGTTTGTTCATCGGTCGCGCCAGGTTAGGCAAAGTCCCAGCTATGCTGAGCTTTCAAAATGAGTTCGGCGAGCTCCACGATAACTCCGTCGCCGCCTCGCCTTTGTGTCGCAAAATCCGCCGCGGCAAGCACTGCTGGATGGCCGTTCGCGACGGTTACCTTAAATACAACCTCAGGTCTCGCATAGAGTTCAAGATCGGCCAAATCGTCCCCGATTGCGCATAAGTTGTTTGGGCAGAAACCATTGGCGAGTAATGTGTCCAGTGCTTGGCTTTTGCTGCTGGCGCCCTGTTGTACGTGTTTTATATTCAGTTCGTGGGCACGCCGAGTAACCGCCGGAGAACTGCGTCCACTGATGATGGCAACCTCAATACCATGCTGGCGTAGCAGTTTGATACTCGAGCCGTCTTGCACGTGGAAACTCTTAATCTCTTCACCGCCGTCGGTGTACGTGATCTGGCCGTTGGTTAATACGCCGTCCACATCGAGAACAACACCTTTTATTTGGGCTGCCAATGACTCTGATCGGTCCTCGGCGTTCATGCTAAGCCTGATGAATCAGTAGTAGGTTATAGCCAATCCAGGCCGCTAGCATGACGGCGCCCTCGAAACGGGTAATGACCGCGCGGGAATTAACGCCGTAGGCAAAGAGCGCGAGCATCATTGTGAGCGCTGTCATCATGCCTGCGTCTCGCCAAAGCGCGACGTGGTCGATTTGCACTCCACCCAACAAGGCCGGAACGGCGAGTACAGCCAGAATATTGAGTATATTTGAGCCTACTACATTGCCTATCGCGATCTCCGGGTGGCCTTTCAGTGCTGAGCCCACGGTGGCTGCTAGCTCGGGAAGACTCGTGCCTATGGCGATGATTGTTAATCCGATAATCAGCTCGCTGACGCCGAACATTTGCGCGATATTTACTGCGGTATAGACGAGTATCTGAGCCGACACGAGCAAGACGGCCAAGCCGACCACGAGCCAAAACAGGCTTCGAGCATTGCTCATATCCGGTATATCGTTTAGTTCATCCTGCAGCGGGTCATTTTCGGCGTCTGAATTTCGAGCGCTGATTACCAGCTGCCACAAAATGATCGCTAAACCAAACAGCAATATGAGCCCGTTGCCCATTGAGAGCTCGCGGTCAAATAACAGCGC
>DEBN01000063.1:10854-12327 GCA_002348825.1 Gammaproteobacteria bacterium UBA2955 | reverse complement strand
TATATAAGAGTTCGCTTGCCCGTCGACGTCAGTACCAGCAGCTTCATCCCTAATCATCAAACACTCATTTGTGTAAGCGCCAAATACATTCCACTGTCCCGCCTAAAAGAGCACTGCATCCAGAGGGAATATCTGGATACATTCAGTACAAAACACGGTGCGGCCTATATCCTCGCGTCAACCCGACAAGGCATGCAAAATTTAAGTGCAGCGGCCTATCGGGACCACATGCAGGCCTCGGTTACAGATCAAGTTGCCTCAACCAGCCACCTCGCAGTCGATGCTCACTTTTACTCACGCGAAACACTCGAGGCTTGGTTACGCGAACAACCCACCGTTGCAAGTTGGCTAGGGCAACGATTTGCGGCGCTGGAGCGACAATTAAGCCCTGAAAAAAGCGCCCGGTCTGACAACGTTATTTATTCAACTCGCCTTCAGCGCTCGCCCTAAACGTTGTTTGCCCAGTGCGGACGTCGGGCCTTGTTCAGTCCAGATTTGTTCACCGTTAACAAATACGCCCTGCACTTCACCGTTGTTCCGATTTACCAATTGATGGCAATCAAACGATTCTCGGTAGGTGTACTGGACACTGGCTTCGCCGTCGTATGTTGACAAGCGGCGCGGATCAAACAACACCAGATCGGCGCGATCGCCGACCTCCAAGCCCCCCACGTCCAAACCGAAAAATTCGGCAGGTTCTCGGGTCAACCTCTTCAACATATGACTGAAGCCGTGCTCTGAGTCCTCCAGGCCGATCTTTAGGGCTCGTAGGTTGCCATCAAAAAACGCCATGTTGGTGACATGAGCGCCGCTGTCATTGAAACCTGGCAGCAATCGCGGATGCAGTAACAACTTCTTGACCACCTCCGGATCCTTGTTGGCAGCCACATAATACCAATGGAGATCCCGATCAAAATGTCGCAGGAGTCCGAGGAAAAACTCTCCGTCATCGCGAATGCCTTGGCCCATAGCGGCAAAAGCGCGCGCTTCTTCTGCATCATCGATGCAGTCGCGATGCGCCAACCAGGCTTGATAGCGTTGGTACAGCTGTGCCATAGATTGCCCCGACCAGTTTTGGATGGTGGATCGATAGATCACCATATCGTTTAAGTCACGGGTCAGGAATTCGTTTTCCATCCGCAGCAGACGGCGCAAATGCCCCACCGAGAAGCCACTCTTGCCGCGATTCCACATCTCGCGAAAAGCCTCAATAAATTCAGGATCGGATAAAATACGCTGACGCGCCGCACAGTCTTCCAGCTCTGTTTCGATCAAGCGGCGCATTAACGGGTTGGCTTCTGCCAGCGGACTCACCGCACCCTCGGAATAGATGCGGAACGGCGCTGCCAGCGCTTGCATACGAAAACGACCATTCAGCGCTTTGGAGTTGAGCAGATTGGCGAACAACAGCGCCCGGGCTTTGTTAGTGCGATTGTTAACGCTGTCGATGGCCGCGAGTGCTGTGATCTTCAG
>DEBN01000063.1:1138-10525 GCA_002348825.1 Gammaproteobacteria bacterium UBA2955 | reverse complement strand
GGTTTACCGTGAATCCGCCCACTACTGAGCATAAACAGACGTGCGGTAAGTCCACTGTCATCCGTTGCTGGCGTCATCTGCCAAACACGGTCACGCTTGCGCAGCACGTCGGTCAATAATTTATATTCTTCGTATGTGGCGTATTGAGTCGGAATACGCTTATTTGTGTTCGGCGCATTGGCTAAAAAATGCAATGGCAAACCGTCGGTCGACAAACCCAGATAGCCATCATCCATGGCCTCCTCGAGTATGCCTACCATACGCTGCAATTCCATATCGGTGGGTTGCCGGCTAATGCTGTCCTGCAGACCCATAACTTCAATGCGCAACATAGAGTGCGGTAGAAATGGCGCCATGTTTGCTGCCAGAGGCAATTGATCCAAATGCGCTAAATATTCCCGGGGCTGCCGCCAAATGGCCTTATCCGCCGCCTTGCTGAGAACACTCTTAGGAATATTTTCGACTCGCGCAAAACAGTCCACGATCGGGTCCTGATCGGCTGTTCGCTGATTACCAAAAGCCAAGCCGATACTGCAATTTCCTACCAGCACGCTGGTAGTGCCGTGGCGCGTCACCTCTGGTAAGCCGGGTTCTAATTCTGCTTCTAGATCCTCGTGGGTATGGATATCAAGTAACCCAGGCGTGAGCCATTGGTCTGTAGCGTCTATTTCTTGAACGTTGGACTGGCTGGGCAGACGACCGCCCCGCGCCGCTATCTTGCCTTGGCTCACGGCGATATCGCCGATGCGTCCGGGCGCGCCGGTACCATCAAATACCTTGGCGTTACGAATGATTAGATCCCACTGCATGCCACTGCTCCAGATTCGTTCTTTTTGCGTGCAACGGCCGTTGCCGCAGCCACTATTCTGCCCTAAGCGTGCGACGTACCGAGGGCAGGAAAAATATAGCCAAGAGGGTGATGATCATCAGTGCAAAACCCGAGACCACCAACGCCGCACCTACCCCATGGTATTCCGCTACCAGACTAATTGGAAAAACTCCCAAGGGCATCAATCCGTGCGCCATCATATCAATACTCATAATACGCCCGCGCATATGTCCTGCCACCGCCATCTGCAACATGCCGCGATTCAACGACATATTCCAGCTGCTGAGCATGCCGATCAGCGCAATTAGGGCCAGCGCAACAAGTTGCATATCAAACGCGCCAAAGGCGGCAGTAACCACTCCCCAACTCAGGCAGCTGACAATCAACCAGAAGCCTTTCCTGCGCAGATCGCCCATAGCCGCCATAAGCAAGGATCCGATTATCGCACCGCCGCCCATAGCCGATATCAAATACCCTAAATCGTCCGCATGGCCATGCAGAACATCCTGATTAAAAGCGGGCAGCAGCGTATTCAGCGGCATACCAAATAAAAATGGCAGAATCGACAGCACGATCAGCGCGAACACTTGCGGATGCGCTAAGACATAACGCAATCCCTCCTGCATATCTGACAACGAACCGCCATCGCGATTGCGTACAGCCTTCCCCGGCCGATCAACCTTCAGTACAGTCAGCGCAGAAAACAAGTATAGACTGGCGATGACCAGATAGACGATGCCCACCCCGTAAGCTGATGTTTTATCACCACCGGCAAGCCAGGCGATCAAGAGGCCCGCAATAGCCGGACCAATGATCCGCGACAAATTCCAACCGGTTGTATTCAATGCCATGGCGGTGAAAATCAGGCGCTCCGGGATGATTTCAGGCACAAACGCTTGTCGCGCCGGCATCGACAAAGCCAACACCGTACCGTTGAAAAAACCAAACCAAATAAAATCCCAAAACGTTACGCTGCCACTGAATATGATTAACGCCATTACCAGCGTGGCGGCGCAGTTAAGGGCCTGCGCCCAAGCGATGACCCGCCGCTTCGGTAGCCGATCTGCAAGCACCCCGCCGTAGAGCGAAAACAGCACCGACGGCAACATAAACGACAGAGTGACCCAAGCCAGATCCAGCGCCGAGGATGTGAGCGCGTACACCAGCCAGCCGCGCGCAATGATCTGCATATTCATCGCAAAGGATGAGCCGAGACTGCCAATCCATAACCAGCGGAAATTCGGCACGGCCAAAGCGGAAAATATGTCTCGGGACGCCACCCGCTAACGCGCTTGCATCATTTAATAACTCAACCGATAAGCGACACCGTCTCGGACGATATGTCCGGCCGTAGGAGCCGCGAAGTGCGTACCAATAACCAGCACCGGCTGATCGCTGTACTGGCGCAGAAAAGCGGTTCGTGTCGCCGCGGCCATCGACTGATCGGTGTCCGCTGTCGTCGACCAGTCCGGATGTACGATCTGACAGGGGTGATGCAGCATATCGCCGGTGATAATCGCAGCCTCGCCTTTTGACTGAATATGCACGCTGACATGCCCGGGCGTGTGGCCTGGTGTTGGTAGCAGAAAGATCTCTTCGTTCAGCCGATGCTGCTGCGACACCAAGACCGCTTGGCCCGAATCAAAAATAGGTTGTACCGAATCTTCAATTACTGGTCCGTACTCCTGGGATTGTTCGCGCCAATACTGCCATTCGTCCTCCGCAAATAAATACTCGGCACGCGGGAACGTTGGCAGCCATGCCCCGTCTTGCCATCGAGTATTCCAGCCCACGTGATCGACATGCATATGTGTACACAGCACCGTATCGACTTGCTGTGTCGAGAATCCTGCAGCACTGAAGCGCTGCAGAAAGTCGCCCTGCATATTGTTCCACTTGGGATACGTGCGCGACTTATCATTGCCAATACACGTATCCACAACGATAGTCTGGCCAAGCGATTCCACAACCAGCGCATGCATACTCAAGACGATGCGTCCACGCTCGTCTATAAACGGTGCCATCCATGGAATACTCTGCATGGCCGCTGGAGTCGCTTGCGGTAATAGATGCGGGCCAAGCGAAGCCGTCGTTAACTCCACAACCTGAGTTATTCGCACATCGCCTACCTGCCATTTCAGCACTCGCACCACCCCCGCAAAATCGAACAGTGCTCCAGCGTTGCAAATCGGCGCCGCATGGTCAAACATCCAAGCATGTAACTCACGAGCAGCTCGACCTAGAGAGGAGACCCCAATGGCAGCACAAAGCCTAGCCGCAACACTGAACTTCACCGACATTGGCATCAGCATCGATAACCACGTTGCGGTGGTAGAGATCCAAAAAGGCCCAAATAATTTTTTCGATACCCAGATGATCAACGATCTGGCCAGTGCCTTCGAGCAAATGGATGCTACCGACGAGGTGCGTGCGATCGTGCTGTGTTCTCAAGGCAAACACTTTTGCGCGGGCAACGACTTTGGCAGTGCGACCCGAAATGAGGAACGCGCTGACCGGGATCCGAATGCTGGTAATCCGTTATATGCCGCCGCAGTGCGCTTGTTCGCTACCGAAACACCCGTGGTGGCGGCGGTGCAGGGTGCTGCCGTGGGCGGCGGGTTCGGCCTAGCGGTAATGCCTGATTTTCGGGTGGTGTGTCCGGAAGCACGCTTTACCGCCAACTTTGTCAAACTCGGGTTCCATCCGGGCTTCGGTCTGACCCACACCCTGCCGCGATTGATTGGACAGCAACAAGCCCACAAATTGTTTTTAACTGGTCGGCGTATAGGCGGTGAAGAAGCTTATGCGATAGGTTTGGCCGATGTGTTAACCGACAGAGATACGCTGCGCGAAGCAGCGATTAAGTTGGCCTCAGAAATCGCAGAAAACGCGCCCCTGGCCGTGGTGTCTGTGCGCAAAACCATGCGCGATGGACTCGCAGCGGCGGTAAAAACGCAAACGGATCACGAAGCGGCCGAGCAATATCGTTTGCAACAGACCGAAGACCACAAAGAAGGAGTAAGGTCCGTCGCCGAGCGCCGGGCCGGCAATTTCAAGGGCCGTTAGCTGGCGACTGTTGCGCGCCGATCCAATTCGGCGCGAATCAGGGAGTATTCGTGCTCGTTTAGCTTAAACCGGCTGAACAGCAATGCACCTATCACATAGCACACCAATGGCAACGCCCCATACAGCGTGACCATAGCGACCTGCACAGTCATCGTTTGCGGCTGATTAGGAATAAATCCCGCGGCTTCGAGAACAAACCCGGTCAGCAACAGCATGAACCCAAGCGCGCTTTTATAAGTGAAATTCCACACCGCGAAGTACGAGCCTTCCTTGCGTTCACCAGTTTTGTATTCGTCATAATCGATGACATCGCCCTGCACCGAAGGC
Organism: Gammaproteobacteria bacterium UBA2955; assembly: GCA_002348825.1. Lineage (GTDB taxonomy): Bacteria > Pseudomonadota > Gammaproteobacteria > Pseudomonadales > Azotimanducaceae > UBA4421. The sequence goes on along the minus strand of DEBN01000063.1, from coordinate 6,303 downwards.
CCAATCGTTCCACCGCACCCTGCGGCAAACCCAGCGAAAGCAGCCATTGCGATAATAAGTGCCAAGCGCGCATCGACCGTATCCAGGAACGGCAGAAAAAACATACCGCCGAAGGCAACCCCATATAATGCCATGCCAAAAATCCAGACTCGGATTTTGCCGAAACGGCGGGACAGCGGTAGCCACATGGGCACCGACGCGGTGGACGGCAACATATACGCGAGAATAATAAGCGGGGCCGATAGCGGCGCGCCTACGACGTACTGAGTGACGTAAAGCGTTAAAACCGCAATCGCGGAAGACCCAACGTTTTCAATAAAAGTAACAACGACCAGTAATCGCGCATGGGGGTTTTGCCAGACATCGCGAAACGCCGATAGGGGACTGGAAGTTAACCGCCCCTGAAACTCCGGCCGCTCACGCAAATTAACCACCGCGTAAAGCACCAGTACGCTCATCACGATAACAGCATAGAGCGCGTACTCCTGCGCCATCGATCGCACATCACCGCCGTCGCGGAATTCTTCGTTGAGCAACAGGTACATGGTCGCCAGCGACACGATCGAACCGATGGTATAAAACGCATGGCGCAGGCCAAATAAACGGCTGCGCTCGTGATAGTCATTGGACAGTTCAGCGCCCAAGGCCATATGCGGTACAAAAAACAGCGTCATCGCTGAATAAAAACCGATGACCGCCGCTGCCATCCACCAACTTAACGCATCGACACTCAGCCCCTGAGGCGGCGCGAATACCGCATAGAAACCCAAGGCAATCGGCACAAAACTGACTAAGATCCACGTGCGCCGACGTCCCAAAGAAGTACTGGTGCGATCACTCAGATAACCCACCAGCGGGTCTGAAATCGCGTCCCAAATGCGCGAAACACTGAAAATCAAACCCATAACGGCTGGCGCTATGAGCAGCACATCAGTGGAAAATTTCATCACGTAAAGTGCCAGCAACAAATACATGTAGCCGGCACCTACAGCGGGGGCTCCAAACGCGATCAGCGTTGTTGGCTTTATACGGTCAATACTCAAAACTCAGCTGCTTCAAGCGTTTTTAATGGTCAGGCCGCCGTCCACGGGCAAGGCAACTCCCGTCATAAAGCTGGCCGAGGGCAGACAGAAATTCAACGTGCCATGGGCCACTTCTTCGGGGTCTGCGTAGCGTTTTAACGCAATTCGCCGCCGTGCATAAATCTGCTTTTTATCGTCGGGTATAGCGGCGGTCATGCCGGTATTGATGGGGCCAGGGCAGATACAGTTGACGGTAATGCCCTCGTCACCCAACTCCACCGCCAGCGACCGCGTGAGGCCAATAACGCCGTGCTTCGCTGCGGTGTAAGGACTGCCGAATTTGGTCGCACCAAGGCCTTCGGTGGACGCAATGTTAACAATGCGCGGATTTGCCGACTCTCGCAGCCATGGCAGCGCCGCCCGGATAGTGCACGTGTGCGCGGTCAGCAATACCGCAATCGACCGCTCCCAGGCGTGACCATAATCCTCATGATCGATGGGCGCAGGTACCGAAATACCCGCGTTATTGATCAACAAATCGACACCGCCAAACTGAGCGGCTACTTCTTCGACAACCGCTTCGGTCGCCTGGGTGTCAGCCAAGTCCAACACCCATGGACGCGCCTCTTTCCCAGCAGCCTGAATGTCATCGACCACTTCCTGCAAGCCTTCAGCATTGATGTCTATAGCCGCAACTCGGGCGCCCTGATCTGCGAACAACTTGGCCGTGGCGGCTCCCATGCCGCTACCCGCGCCGGTTACCAGAGCAACCAGACCATCGATCGACCGACTCAAATTAGAAAGCGCCATAACTCCCCTCAGATACTCATCACCACGAATTAACTTACCAGGGATGCACACGCACCGGCATCGATGCGTAGCCATGCACGAAACTCGACTGGACCCGCTCAATGTCACCCGCCACTTCAACCATACGGAACCGCTGCATGATCTCTTCCCACAATACGCGCAACTGCATCTCGGCAAGCCGATTGCCCATACAGCGGTGCACGCCAAATCCAAATGACAAATGATGGCGCGCCCGAGGACGGTCAATCCAAAACCGGTCCGGATCTGGGATAACCTCACTGTCGCGATTGCCTGAGATGTACCACATGGCGATCTTGTCACCTTTCTTCATCTGCTGGCCGCCAAACTCAATGTCACGTTTGGCGGTGCGTCGCATATAGGCGAGCGGAGTCTGCCAACGAATGATCTCCGACACCATATTCGTAATCAGTTCAGGATTGCTCCTTAATTTTTCGTACTCCTGTGGATTTTCATTCAACGCAAGCACACCACCTGAGATTGAATTGCGTGTGGTGTCGTTGCCACCCACTATGAGCAATACCAAGTTCCCCAAAAACTCCATCGGCGGCATATTTTGGGTGTCTTTGCCATGCGCCAGCATCGACAGTAAATCACTTTTCAAGGGCTCATTGGCGCGACGCTTACGCAAATCCGTAAAGTATTCGAGGCATTCCAGCAACGCAGCGCGACGGTCCGCTTCAGGCGTTGGCCCACCGGCTAACTCGCCGGAGGTGGCCATATCCGACCAATACGTCAGCTTGCGACGCTCAGCAAACGGAAAGTCAAAAATCGTCGCCAACATTTGCGTGGTCAGTTCTATGGACACTAAATCCACCCAATCAAAAGTCTCACCCACCGGCAACGAATCTAATATCGCAGCTGCCCGACTGCGTATGGTCGATTCCAGCTTCGCCAGATTTACAGGCGCAACGACGCCCTGCACCGTACGACGTTGAACATCGTGTTTCGGCGGATCCATACCGATGAAATTAGGGGTTTTAAAATCTTCCTGGCGGTCCGGCAGCACGATGCCTAAATCCGACGAAAAATCATGATGATTTTTATCCATGGCCATAATGTCGTTGAATTTAGTCAGCGACCAAAATGGGCCGAACATGCCGTTTTCGCAGTAATGCACTGGTGCTTCTTCACGCAGACGCGCAAAATAATCCCAATGAACACCGTACTGCATAAGTTCCGGGCGACTGACGTCGATGTCACGCAAATCCATGGTGTATGGGTCGGCGATATGCGCCTTCTGGTCTATGGCTTCAGCCATCTCGAGTCCTCCTATCCCTGCTCCCTAAGTGCAACCATACACCGAAGATAAAAGGCAGGCGAGACCCCCTCCGGGCCGTAGGATGCTGCGCTCGTTACGTATATAAAGTAGGACGTTTTTCGCAATGCTCAATCTGACCTTCGACAATCAGTTTACTGCACAACTTCCCTGCGACCCCGAAACCGGGTCGCATCAGCGGCAAATTAACCAAGCGCTCTTCGCCCGCGTGAAGCCTAAGCCAGCCATACAGCCAACATTAATCCACTACTCTCAAGAGGTGGCAGAAATGCTTGGGCTGAGCAAAGCTCAATGCAGGAGTGACGAATTCGTGCAGACGTTTTCTGGAAGCCGCACCCTGTCCGGCATGGATCCCCACGCGACCTGCTACGGTGGGCATCAATTTGGCAATTGGGCGGGCCAACTCGGCGACGGCCGCGCGATCAATTTGGGAGAGGTGCCCCTCTCCCAAGGCCACCTAATGCTGCAACTCAAAGGCGCCGGACCGACCCCGTTCTCGCGCGGCGCTGATGGACTGGCGGTGCTGCGGTCGTCGTTGCGCGAATACTTATGCTCAGAGGCAATGCATCACTTAGGCATACCTACGACCCGCGCCCTGTCGTTAATCGCCACTGGCGAGAAGGTTATGCGCGACATTTTGTACGACGGCCACCCGGCACCGGAACCTGGTGCCGTGGTGTGTCGCGTCAGCTCGTCATTCGTGCGGTTTGGGCACTTTCAGATGCTCGCCGCGCGGCAAGAGAAAGACCTACTGCGACGCTTTACCGACTTCGTCATCCGGCGCGAGTTTCCGCTCATCGTTCCTGAGCAGAGCATCGGCCGCGACGAATATCTGGCGTTTTTTAATGAAGTTTGCGCACGCACTGCCGAGCTTATGGTGCATTGGATGCGGGTAGGTTTCGTACACGGCGTAATGAACACGGACAACCTATCGATACTCGGCGAAACCATCGACTACGGTCCCTATGGCTGGCTTGACGATTTCGATCCCGAATGGACACCGAACACCACCGACGCCACCCATCGTCGCTATCGCTACAGCCAACAGCCCGCCATTGCCCAATGGAACCTAATGCAACTGGCCAATGCGCTGTTGCCGCTGATTGAGGATGCAAAACCATTAGAAGAAGCGCTCACCGAGTTCGCCCGCAGCTATCAACAGCACTGGCAGTCCATGATGGCCAGCAAGCTTGGCTTAAAGCGGCATAATGAGGCGCTAAACAACCGGTTGCTGGCACTATTGAGCAGTTGCGAAATCGACATGACGTTATTCTATCGCGGGTTGAGCAAGGTCACCGCAGCCGCTACCGACCCATTCGCCCAGCTCACAAACGCCTACTACGACCCCGCTGACACTCAGGGCAAAGCCAGAGAGGAGATGCGCGACTGGCTTCGGCAGTATCTGGATGAAGCTGATCGTCAACAGCAGGACGATCAGGCGCGCCAGCGCCTGATGAACAAAACCAACCCCAAGTACACATTGCGAAATTATCTCGCGCAGATGGCGATCGATGACGCCGAAGCCGGCAACTACGAGAAAGTAGACACGTTACTGGAAATATTACGTCGCCCCTATGACGAGCAAACAGAGTACGAGGAATACGCGCAAAAGCGGCCAGAATGGGCGCGCAACAGAACCGGTTGCTCTATGCTGTCTTGCAGTTCTTGATAACTCGATAAAGCACTCTTGTCTGCTGATACAGGCCATTGCAACGCTCATACGACCCTGCGCGCACTACGGGTTTTCATCTACGATTGACCTCCATACATAGATGAATTAAACCGTGGTATAACCAAGCTTTGGCGGCTGGCGAAAACTGCAGCCTCAAAGATTTTCGATGTTTTGCGGAGGAACAGAGAATGGAATTAAAACGAATTAACTGGCTCAGTCTTTTGCGGCGCTCGGTGTTGGCAACCGCCTTAGCAGCGATGAGTTCGCTTGCCTACGCGGACGCAGAATACGCAGACGCGTGGGGACCGAGTGTAGGCTCAACCGTGCCCATGTTGTCCGCCCTTGATCAAGACGACAACCTGCA
>DEBN01000063.1:0-745 GCA_002348825.1 Gammaproteobacteria bacterium UBA2955 | reverse complement strand
GTCGACTGGTGACCCTTCTGCATTCGTCAGTTCGTGAAACTGAATGATCTCAAAGACCAATACGCCGCCATCGGTGTCGGTGTGGTTGGTATGACTTACGATAAACCTGAAATCATCAAGGCTTTTGATGAAAAATGGGATATCGACTTCCCCGTCTTGAAAGACGTCGATCGTCAGCATGTAGACGCATGGGGCGTTCGCAATCAAGAGTATGGCCCAGGAACGTTTGGTTACGGCATTCCTTACCCTGGCGTAGTGTTGCTCTCCCCGGAAGGTAAAATTCTTGCCAAGTGGGCCGAAGAGGGCTATCGATCACGCGCGGACTGGGCAGAAGTCTTAGAAGAAGTGACAGCAATTGTCGGGGGTAGTTAGGCCATTGCTATTTTAGCACCTGGCAGAGTCCGAATATGAGCAAGTACAAAGCGACATTGGGCTGGGTGGGCATTGTCCTCCTCGGGCTCGCGCATGGGATCCTCGAGGATCTTATGTTCATCCGAGTTCTAGTGGAGTACATGCCCCCCGATTGGGACCTAACCGGCAATCTGTTTTTCATCTTTACTGTGCCGCTGGCGCAGCTGATGACCTTTGCAATTACCGGGACGCTCGCTTGGCGTTTTTTGCAGTTGTGGCGTCTGCCAAAGCTCGTCACATTTTGGGCTTGCTGGGTGGTCGCTCGCACAATCTTTCTAACGCTCATCTTCAACCCTATCGGCGATATAGCGATCTATCTGGCTTGGATCACGTT
>DEBN01000177.1 GCA_002348825.1 Gammaproteobacteria bacterium UBA2955 | reverse complement strand
GGGCATTTTAACCATCGGCGTTCTGTCTATATTCGCGCCCTTATTCGGCCGTACCATTTTAGTTTGGCTGATAAATAGCGGCAGTTTCGCCGTAACCATCGCCTTTGTGTTCGTCGCTATCTCATTTTTGGTGTTGCGCCGTAAAGAACCGGACATGCCCAGGCCCTTCACGGTGAGTCATCCAAATTTAGTGGGATATAGTGCGGTAGTTCTGGCACTTGGCTTGCTCTGCGCCTTCTTGCCCTGGAGTGACAGCGCTCTAAGTTGGCCCGAGGAGTGGATGACCATCGTTATCTGGAGCGTGCTCGGTCTGTTACTCTGGCTGCGTTATCGAACCCGCGAGGTAAATACACCATGATAAGTATATGGGGCGGCGCAACCTCGAGAACCTTGCGCGCACATTGGGCCTGTGAAGAATTGGCGCTGACCTACACGCCCCATCTTATCGGTTCGCGCACTGGCGCCACTCAAAGCGATGAATTCAGGCGTCTCAATCCTAAAGAAAAGATACCCGTACTGTGTGATGGCGATCTGGTGCTGAGCGAGAGTGCTGCTATTGTTACCTACCTGGCCGATACCTACGGTCGCGGCGAACTGGCTCCGCTGCCTTTCACTCCAGAACGAGCGTTATACAATCAATGGCTGTCGTTCATTCAAATGGAACTGGACGCGCATACGCTCTACGTTATGCGCAAGCATAGAGATTTAGCGGATTTATACGGCGAGGCGCCGGCCGCTATCGACACCGCGATAGCCGGCTTCAACAAACAAGTGCAGGTTGTCGTCGACCGTCTTGTTGACCGCCCTTTTCTGCTGGGTGATTCCTTCACCGGCGCGGATATCATGCTGACCTCAGTATTAACTTGGGCGAGCAACTACGGCTTTGAACTGGACACCGCACTGCAGGACTACGTCGAAGCCCAAACCGCGCGTCCAGCGTACCGGCGGGCAGCAAAGTTGAACTTCAGTATCAGCCCCGGAGCCTAATCGGTATTCAGAATCAACTGCATGGCCAAATTGCCGCGTGCATAACGGGTATCCGGATTAGTTGGCAGATCCATGAAACCGGCGTTGTGGTAGATCTTTAGCGCAGGCTTGAGAATATCGTTTGTCGTTAAAACAATGCGTTTTAACTGCTGTTCTCGCGCATAGCGAATACACCGCTCGAGCAATTTACGGCCGATTCCCTGACCTTGGTTTTCAGGGAGCACTGCCATCTTGGCCAGCTCAACGTCGCCGTCTGCCGCCCCATCGACAAATTTCGGCACCATGGCCACACAGCCCACCACCTGACCCTGCAGCAGCGCAAAGAATATTTCTCCGCCCGGCGCGATCGCGTATTCAAACGGATGATCCAACGCTCGGCGGTCTTCGGGCTCTACCGCAAAATAATGCTCAATCCATTGATAGTTCAACCGCGCAAACGCTTCGGCGTAACGCGGATCAAACCCAACGATTTCAAAACTCATGGTGCGGCCGGGAGTTCCTGCACCCACTGAAGCACTTTGGCGCTGTATTCTTCTGGGTAGGTGTGAGAAAGATCCTCCACCTCCGCATAAACCACCTGAGCGCCCGCTGCCTGCAGCGTCTGCTGAGCGGTTCGTGCCACATCGATGGGGAACATCCAATCCAATACGCCATGCATGAGGTAGATCGGCAAACCCTGTAAACGCGCGGCTGAGGCCGCCTCAACCAGCATTGGATGGAACGATGCCGAGCACGGCGCCAAGTGGGTAAAGGGCGTGTCGTCTTGGAGCCCTGCGACGTATGAGAACGTGCCCCCATCAGACATACCACTGAGCAATATCCGCTGTGGGTCAATATTCCAGTGCTCGCGCGCATACGCCACCAGGGCATTCAAGCGCTGCGCATCCGCAGCTGGATCCATCAGCGACCACGTGCCTTGCGCCGAAGTGGGGGCTACAACGATGCCGCTGTAAGTGCGCGCAGCGCGCAGCCAGCTCCAGATAAATTGTCGGCCATGTCCGCTGCCACCATGCAGAGCCATCACCAGTGGCAGGGCTTCTCCCTCGTAGTATTCAGGCACATACACGGAAAACCCGCCGCGCTCGTCGCTGCCATTGTTGGCGTGCATAAGGCCGACATTCTGCGCACCCGCGTTGGCCCCAGCTAAACGTTCTAGCAGCGCCGTGTTATCGCGCTGATCGGGTTCCAAATAAAACCGGCTAACCGGTGGCAACATCGCAGCAACCGGGTACAGCGCCTCGATTGCCTTGGTGGTCAGACCCATTGCACGATATGCAACAAACGCGGGTTGCGCGGCCTGTAAGGCTTGCTCGAAGGACTCAAAGGCGCGAAGCCCGTAACCCGCACTGCGCGTCACCGCATCGACAAAGTCTTTTAAGTGCTCAGGCCAATCAATACTCCGAAAAATTTCCAGACCTTTGGCAAGCCCCTGTTGTTGTGGACGGATGGCTTCAATGAGATCGGGCAGCGACGGTGGATTCATGTAACGGCCCGCGGCGCGCAGCGCCTCTAAAGCGGACAACATGGGCGGCACTAACGCGGTCGTTGCATCGAGTAATTCGTCGGTTTCCGCCATGAGTGCCTGCCTTGAACTGCTGTTGGCACGATTACTCTAGCACTTTTTCGGTATAGTCCAGCGGTTGCGTAGGTCGCTGCCGTTGCGTCGATCGGACGAAAACACAGCCAAAGCGGAACTGACTACAAAATAAACACACGTCCATGAATAGGCTTCTGTATGTTCATGGCATCAAACAGCGAGTTTTCTATGACCTCTGATCAACCCTACTACCTGCCTTTGGCAGATGAAGTTGACGTTTTCCAGGCGGCTTACGCTGCTCGCTTGCCCGTGCTGCTGAAAGGTCCGACCGGCTGCGGGAAAACCCGTTTTGTTGAACATATGACTTGGTTGTTGGCACAGGATAAAAAATCTACAGCAGAGCAAGCGCTGATCACTGTGTCGTGCCATGAAGATCTGACCGCTACCGATATGGTCGGTCGTTATTTGCTCAAAGGTGATGAAACCATATGGTCCGATGGGCCTTTGACTCGCGCCGTGCGTACTGGCGCGATCTGCTATTTAGACGAAATCGTTGAGGCGCGCAAAGACACCACCGTGCTCATCCACTCTCTGACTGACCATCGGCGTATTTTGCCCATAGACAAAACCGGTGAGTTGATCGAGGCGCACCCAGAGTTCCTGCTGGTTATTTCGTATAATCCGGGCTATCAAAGCGTGCTTAAAGATCTCAAACCCAGCACCCGGCAACGTTTTGTCAGTCTCGAATTCGACTACCCAGACGTCGCCGCGGAGGCGGTCATTATTGGCCACGAGTCCGGTGCCGACGCAAGCGTTGCAGAGCGCTTGGCCGTCATCGGCGAGCGCGTGCGCAACCTCAAACAACATGGCTTCGAAGAGGGCGTCAGCACCCGACTGCTGATCTATACCGGAGAGCTCATCGCCGGCGGCATCGCGCCGCGCCGCGCGGCCGAAGCGGCCATTGTCAGCGCGATTTCTGATGACGCTAACGTTCAACAAGCCGTCGCCGATATCGTTGACGTGGTTTTGCCTTAACGGCGCTTCAATTTGAGCATCCGACTCGCAGACGTAGAGGCGCCGCTGGCGCTATTCACCGAGGGTATAGCCGGACGATACCTGCATCTGCGCAGCCGCGATGAATTCAGCCTTAACCCAAGGCTGAATATCGACTTGAGCACCACCGCACAGACACACGACAGTGTATTTTTGCCGGAACAGTTGACCACCGATCACGCGTCTGCATACCGAGTGCTGGTTATGCAGCAGCTAGGCCAGCGCGAGTGCGGTACATTTAAATTCCGCTTGGATGAGGCTCTAAGACGCGTACCCGCGTTGGTTGAGCGTTACCGCCAACCACAAGATTACAGTCCTCGAACCGGCGACTACCGACTGCTATTTGATTGCTTTTCGCTGCCCGCATTGGCCGAGCGCCTGTTCTTATGCTTCGAGCACATGCGCATACAAGGCCATCTGCTACGCAGCTATCCGGGCTTGGCAAAGCACCTTAATTCATTTCAGCAACACCAGCTGGAGCGACTGGAGGTAAAAGCCGACTTGCTTGGCATGGCTGAATGCTGGCTTCTGGGCGAGCGTATTGACGCTCTTGCCGCCAACGATCCGACCTGGGCCGACCTCTACCAGCGACTGCAACAACTCGCAGAGAAAGTCGACCATTCTGTCTACGACAGCGTCGGCGAACTGTGCGCCTGTTATGAGCAGGTATATGCGCAATACAGCGACAGCTCCGACCACGAATTTAGTGACGCGAATGAATCCCTCGTCGACTGGCTGAACCGCGAACAACGTCTAGAGGATTGGCAGGAGGAGCTGGAGCAGATCGAGGAACAGCTGGAGGCTCAGGGTTCAACCGCGCCGTTAATGCCCGAGGAAGACGTCGAAGCGGTACCTGGTGATGCCAGCGATGGCGGCATTAGAGAACCCGATCTGAACATTACTGATGCCAAAGAGGAACGCGATAACTTGCGGCGGCGCGTCGATATGGAGCGCTCATCAATCCAACACGCCATCGGCCCAGATAGAACCGAGGCACGTAGCTTTCGTTACGACGAGTGGGATTATCTGAACAGACAATACCTACGCGCTTGGTGCCGCGTGTTCGAGGAACCTCTGAATTCAGGTGACAGCGAACCCTCCGAAGCACAGCTTGAAACCGTGGCCAGGCTGAAAAACGTCATTCGTGACTATCAACCGACCGTCCAGCGCCAACTGGAACAGATTCGCCCGGCGGGCTTAGAGCGGGTCCGCCGCGTGCAGGACGGCGACGAACTGGATTTAAACGCGGTGATTGAAGCGCGTCAGGACATTCGGGCCGGCCAGAGCCCAGACGAGCGGGTCTATTCGCGCAAAGAACGTGTGCATCGGGATGTTTGTGCGGCATTTCTGGTGGACCTTTCGGCATCCACGGACGACCCGATCAAAGTACCCGAACCGAGAGACTGGTCAGATTACGACCCGGACAAAGAGGTGGATCTGCGTGCCGGTTGGTATTCCGGTCTAGATCTCGAAGAAGAAGAACATGACGAACCAGAGCGTAAAATCATCGATCTGGAGCAAGAGGCCATGGTGGTCATGGCCGCTGCATTAGACGCCCTCGGCGACCACTACGGCGTTTACGGTTTCTCCGGCTACGGCAAGGATTGTGTGGAAGTTTTTGTCGCTAAAGACATCGAAGAAGGATTTTCGCGGCAAACTCTGCACAGCATTGCCGCCATGCGCCCGCGCGGCTCGACACGCATGGGCCCCGCCATCCGCCACAGCAGTCAGAAACTCATGGCGTCTGGTCACGCCATGAAAGTACTTATTGTGATTAGCGACGGCTTTCCTCAGGACAGCGACTATGGCCCGGAGCGCGGCAATCACAGCTACGGCGTGGAGGACACCGCGCGGGCCTTGTTAGAGGCACAGCAAAAAGGTGTCGAGACTTTTTGCATCACTGTGGACAAATCGGGCCATGACTATCTGAAAAAGATGTGCCCCGATGCGCGCTATCTAGTGTTAGATGAAATAGAAGATTTGCCAGAGCAACTGACGAAGGTATACACCGCGTTGACCGGGCGCTGATTACTGCACAGACATCACCAGCAACAACACGAATAGCATCACCAAACCCAAAATAAAGATCGCGTTGGACCAATCTCCTGGCTGCGCCTCGACTTTATTTTCGCGCCAGTGTTTCAGTCGCGGCCACAGTAACACTAGCATCAGCACACCTGCGCCCAAAGCCAAAATCTGTAACCAATCCAATTGCATGCTCCCGAGCTCATTAATTTACAGTCACAAAAAAACCCGACGCTGAGCCGGGTTTCTCTGAACGTCTGGTGCTAGGAATAGAGCGCCCTAGTCGTCTCCTCCAGTAAGACCCAAAATCTGCAGTAAACTAATAAAAATATTGAAGATACTGAGATAGAGGCTGTAGGTCGCCATTATATAATTGGTCTCACCGCCGCGAATAATCGCCCCGGTCTGCATAAGAATCAGTGCGCTCATCAGCAAAATTACGCCGATCGACAGGCCCAGCGATACCAAGGGTAATTGCATGAACAAATTAGCAATCATTGCGGCAATTACGACAAAAAGGCCTACCGTAACGAAGCCGCCCATGAAACTGAAATCACGTTTGCTGGCCACCGCGTAGGCAGAAAGACCCAAAAACATAGTAGCGGTGCCACCCAACGCCGTAGTCACCACTTGCGCCCCGTTACTGAGAGACAAATAGAAACTAATCACCGGCCCCAAGCCAAAACCAAGTAGACCGGTCACCAGGAAAATGACCCCCAGACCGGCACCAGAATTCGCGGTGCGCGGAAGCACGAACATACCCAAAAGCATGGATCCGATCAGACACACGAAATAGGTGCCAGAGGACAAGCCCATGGACATGGAGACAGCTGCCATGATCGCGCTGAATCCGAGCGTTGCTGACAACAGCAGATAGGTGTTTTTAAGCACCTTATTTGTTTCCATCGCCGACAAACTGGCAACGGACGCGGGTCTAAAATCTCTTGTAGCCATACCAACCTCTACACTTTGTTTTATTA
>DEBN01000006.1:4126-4507 GCA_002348825.1 Gammaproteobacteria bacterium UBA2955 | reverse complement strand
TTTACTGGAAGAAATATCGGGCTATTTTCGCGAGGTTCGAAAGAAATACGCAGCTTTTGAAGGTTCTCTGCGCGGGGTGGACTCGCGTATCTTAGTTGCTCAGGTGCCTGGTGGTATGCTGACAAATCTCGAAAGCCAACTGCGTGAGCAGAATGCGCAGGACCGCCTAGATGATGTGCTGGCGGAAATTCCTAGGGTGCGCGAGGAACTCGGGTTCATTCCGCTAGTCACGCCCACCTCGCAGATCGTAGGCACTCAGGCCGTCATTAATGTGCTGACTGGAGAGCGTTACAAATCTGTGACGAAAGAAACGGCGGGGGTGTTGGCGGGTGAGTACGGCGCCACTCCGGCGCCGCTGGATGCGGCTCTCCAACAAAAGGT
>DEBN01000006.1:0-3747 GCA_002348825.1 Gammaproteobacteria bacterium UBA2955 | reverse complement strand
AGACATGTTAAGCGCGGAAATGGATGCGCTTTCCGCTGAGCTGGAGGCGCTGGTCAGCGAGCAGAATCTTACCCTCGCGGACGCCGTCGTAGACGATGTTCTAACCTATGCGCTGTTCCCACAAGTGGGGTTGAAGTTCTTGCAGAATCGTGGCGATGCCGCGGCTTTCGAGCCGGTACCGTCTGCAGCGCCCACTGCAGCGGCGCAACCGACCGCTGAGGTATCCCAAGGTTCTACTGTGGAGAACTATTCTGTAGCGGTAGACGGCAAGGTTTATCAGGTTCAGGTCGCGGCGGGAGATACGCATATTCAGCCAGTTCAGGCGTCTGTAGCGGCGCCGCAGTCGAGCGCCGCAACGCCCTTACAAGCCGGTCTGGCCGGTACCGTTAACAAGCTGCTGGTGACGCCCGGGGAAATTGTTACAGCGGGGCAAACGCTGCTGATTCTGGAAGCCATGAAGATGGAGACAGAGGTATCGGCGACCGCGGCAGGCACAGTCGCCGAGGTTCTCGTGCGCCAAGGCGATGCGGTCGTTGTTGGGCAAAATCTACTGACGATTGCTGAAGCATAAGATGCACTCTGGGGCATTGAGGAAAGCTTGATGAGCGCGTTACAGCAACTTTGGGCCGGTTCCGGTCTTGCGCAAATGACGCTCGGTCAGGGACTGATGATTGTGATTGGCTTGCTGCTTCTGTATCTGGCTATTGCACGCAAATTCGAGCCGCTGTTGCTGGTAACTATTGGCTTCGGTGGAATATTGAGCAACATCCCGGGTGTTGAAATTGCCACCGGTGATGGCCTGTTGCATTTGGTTTATGTGGTTGGCATCGAAACTGGAGCGTTTCCACTGATCATTTTTATGGGCGTCGGTGCTATGACCGACTTTGGCCCGTTGCTCGCCAATCCACGTACTTTATTTTTGGGTGCTGCGGCGCAATTCGGTATTTTTGCAACATTACTTGGAGCGGTCGCCCTCAGTGCCACCGGGGTGTTGGAATTTGATCTGAAACAAGCGGCGGCCATTGGCATCATCGGTGGAGCCGACGGGCCAACCGCAATTTTTGTTGCTGGTAAGTTGGCGCCAGAGCTGCTCGCCGCCATCGCTATTGCGGCGTACTCTTACATGGCGTTAGTGCCAATTATTCAGCCGCCGATTATGCGTGCGTTGACTACTCAAGCCGAGCGTGAGATCACCATGGTGCAGTTGCGCGAAGTCTCAAAGACCGAGAAGGTGGTTTTCCCGTTACTGCTGCTACTGCTGATTGCGTTGCTGTTGCCCTCCGCTGCACCGCTTTTGGGGATGTTTTGTTTTGGTAATTTGATGCGCGAATGTGGGGTTGTCGACCGATTAAGCGATACCACGCAAAACGCTTTGATTAATATTGTGACGATATTTTTGGGCCTTGGGGTTGGCTCGAAATTGAGTGCCGAGGCATTTTTAAATACTCAGACCTTAGGCATTCTAATGCTTGGTATGGTGGCGTTCGCGATCGGTACGGCCAGCGGTGTCCTGATGGCCAAAGGCATGAATCTGCTCAGCAAGACCCCCATCAATCCGATCATCGGTGCTGCAGGGGTGTCCGCTGTGCCGATGGCGGCGCGGGTAGCGAACAAGGTTGGACTCGAAGCTAACAGCAGTAATTATCTGTTGATGCATGCAATGGGTCCGAATGTGGCAGGAGTGATTGGCTCTGCCGTTGCCGCAGGAATTTTGATACAGTTTACAAGTGGTTAAGAGAGATTATTGAAAAGGATATTGAATACTTTTCTGGTTTTTGATGCTTATATGACGCATAAATGTATGCCGGTAAGAGGAGGACTCATGTCGCGATTGAGTATGTTGGGACTATTGTTTTCGGCGCTCTCTGTGCAAACAGTGTTCGCGGATCATTGGATCTCCGTAGGCAGCTACAAAAACCGTGATGCGGCCGAAAAGGGTCTGTTGCAGGCGCGAACTAAAACGTCGCAGCCGCTCTCCGTAGTCGCCAGCGAACATTCAACAGGTATTAATTACCGCGTTTCTGCGGGCCCTTATGCAACCCTCGGCGACGCTAAAAAAGCGCTGCCGGAGGTTCTGGACTCCGGGCTTTCTGACGCCTGGATTTGGCAACTCAAAAGTTTTGCCAGTGTGCCGAATAGTGGTGCCCAGCCGCTTAGACGAACTGAGTTAAGTTCGGCTTTGGCAGACATCGACCGCTTGAATTTTCCCGCAATGGATGAAACGTTGCTGCCGCAAAGATCCTCAGCCATCGGTTCTATGGGCACATCGCTTTCTTCGGCTGAAGTCGAGGATACATCGCAACAAGCGCCGCCCGGCTACCAGTTGCATCGCTTGCTCAGAGACAACTAGGCAACGGTTAGACCGCGTCGACTGGACCCAGATTGATGGTCGATAGGCACAACAACCACCGGCGTTTGCGCACGGCGACACAGTGGGGCGTTTACGATCTGGAGGTTCGTGACGGCAACATCGTGGCGGTGGCGGGTATCGACGCCGATCCCGATCCGGCACCCATGGGTGATGTGCTGCTCGATGGGGTACGACACAACACGCGAATTCCACGGCCGGCTATTCGCAAAAGTTGGCTGGCCTGCAAAGATCGGGGCAGGGCTAAACGCGGCGCAGAACCCTTTGTTGACGTGCCTTGGGACGAGGCGCTGGAGCTCGCTGCGGGCGAGCTTAAGCGCGTAAAAGACAATTATGGCAACAAAGCTATATTCGCCGGATCTTACGGCTGGGCCAGCGCTGGGCGGTTTCATCATGCGCAGTCGCAGCTGCACCGGTTTATCAACTTGATGGGCGGCTGCACGCGTGCCATGAACAGTTACAGCACCGCAGCAGCCCAAGTCATTTTGCCGCATGTCGTTGCGCCGTGGCCGCATATGGAATTGCATCAGACCAGTTGGCGAGACGTGATTGAACACAGCGGTCTGGTGGTCGCTTTCGGGGGGCTGCCGTTACGCAACACTCAGGTGGCCTATGGGGGTATTACTGAGCACAACAGCGCCAGAGATATGCAGCGGGCCAGCGAACGAGGTGTCGCGTTTTGCAACATATCGCCGCTGCGCCAAGATATGCCCGCGTGGCTAAAAGCGCAGACGTTGATGCCGCGCCCTGGCACGGATGTGGCGTTGATGCTTGGGTTGGCATATGTGTTAGAACACGAGGCGCTGGTGAATCGAGATTTCTTGCGCTCTCACTGTGTGGGTTATGAGCGATTTCGTGAATATCTGCTGGGGACCAGTGACGGCGTCGCAAAAACGCCAAATTGGGCGGCGCAGGTGGCCGATGTAGAGGCCGAAGCGCTGGTGCAACTGGCGCGGCGTATGGCCTCGGGGCGTACCTTCATCACTGCAGCGTGGTCGTTGCAACGGGCCGATCACGGTGAGCAGCCTTACTGGATGGTGGTTACATTGGCTGCAATGTTGGGCCAGATAGGATTGCCCGGTGGAGGCTTTGGTTTTGGTTACGCCGCGGAAGGTTTTATTGGCAGTGATCATCGTCGCTTCAATTGGGCGACTCTGAGCAAAGGGCGCAATCCTGCGGCTTTTGCGATTCCGGTCGCCCGAATTGCGGACATGCTGCTCAATCCGGGCGCCGAGATTGATTACGACGGGCAGAAAATTACCTATCCGGATACGCACCTTATTTATTGGGCGGGGGGCAATCCGTTTCATCATCATCAGGACTTAAATCGGCTGGTACGCGCGTGGCGCAAGCCGGACACGGTGATTGTCAACGAACCT
>DEBN01000082.1 GCA_002348825.1 Gammaproteobacteria bacterium UBA2955 | reverse complement strand
TTATCGTTGTCGCTCATGCGCGCCCCCTGTCTGATCCGTCGCGCTTATATGCGGCTACAAGCCGCGAAAACAAGGGCTAAGCGCGGATAAAACAGGGAACTTTTAGGACCGTGCAGCGCTTTGAGTTGTCACATTCCTCAGGCGTTGCGCATCGCCGCGCTGAGCACTCGAGCCGTAACATCGACCACCGGAATCACATCCTTGTAATCCATGCGCGTGGGGCCAATCACTCCAAGCACTCCGGCCAACTGGCCGTTGACCTCATAAGAGGAGGTCACAAGGGACATGTCACCCAAGGGGCGATAGCCGGACTCCTGCCCGATATAGAGTTGTACGCCTGTGCTTTGCAGGCACTGGTCGAGCAAATGCAGCACACGGCCTTTGCGGGAAATCGCATCGAACAGCGCCCGTGCAATATCCGTATCTGCTGTGAAATCCAATAACCGCCGCTCGCCACTGACCACTAACTCCTGATCCTCAGTGGCGGCGCGCTCAGCAGGTAGGGCGCTTTCAGCCATCGTTAGCGCACTTTGCAACACCGCGTCCATGCGTTCACGATCGGCTCGCATGCTGGAAAATACGGCCTCGCGCATTTCTTCGAGAGGACGGCCACCAAATTCTTGGTTCAGCAAATTTGCCGCCTGAGATAGTTCCTGGTCACTAAAGCTCTGGTCCAAGTGAATGACACGGTTTTGCACATCTCGATCGTTCAACACCAAAATGACCAGTACTCGTTGATCGTCAAGCCGTAAAAATTCCAATTGGCGCAAGTGGCTCTGGTTGCGTCGCGGCGTCGTTATCAAACAGGTCATCTGGGTAAACTGGGACAACAGCTCTGAAGCCGTACTGATAAGCTCCGACGGGCTGAGGTTAGGATCGAGTTCGGCTTCAACCTCGCGCACACGGTCTTCATTCCATGGCTCAACACTCAACAGCGTGTCTACAAAAAAGCGAAGCCCTTGCTGCGTCGGTATCTTACCCGCCGACGTATGTGGCGACCGCACGAGCCCCATGGACTCGAGATCGCTCATGACATTCCTCACGGTCGCCGACGACACCGCCACGCCTGGGAGGGTTGCCAGCGCTTTAGACGCGACCGGGGTACCTTCAGCGATGTAATGCTCTACTAATAGTTTGAGTAATTGTTTGGCCCGAGGGTCAGGGTCCACTGCGGCAGTCGAAGTGCCTGTCAGATCAGTATCCGTCATTGTCCAGCGTCCTAGTTCTCAAGCTTTGGGTATGTACTGATCGGTTCATCGACTTCTATGCCTTGGGCGTGGGAAATTTATACCAGCCAAACCACATCGATGCATCATTTGATGATGGCCTGAGACGCTCCAGAGGATTAGGATTAAACGGCCGTCCAAGCTATGACCTACAAACAAGCAAAATCATGCTGAAACAACTCACCATCCAAAACTACGTTCTCGTCGAACACCTCGACATTGGTTTCAGCAACGGTTTAACCACCATTACCGGCGAGTCTGGCGCCGGAAAATCTATATTGCTGGGCGCGCTAAGCCTGCTCTTGGGCGAGCGAGCACGCAGTGACACGGTACGTCCGGGAGCAGGCAAAGCCGACATCAGCGCCGAATTCACCCTCTCCTCTGATTCTGCTCTGCAACAGCGGCTTATCGCCGACGAGCTTCTTGATTCTGATGCGACGGACTGCCTGCTGCGTAGAGTCATCAGTGCCGAGGGTCGCTCTCGCGCTTTTATAAATGGGGTGCCGGTAACGCTCAATTATCTAAAAGAAGTAGGTGACGACCTGGTGGAAATCCAGGGTCAGAATGAGCATCAGCGGCTAACCGACCGCAGCGTGCAACGCACTTTGCTTGATGACTACGCCAAACAAGGCGCCCAGGTCGCTAAAGTTGCCGCCCGCTACCAGGCTTGGCAAAACACGGTTCAACGCATCACTGAGCTGCAACAGCAGGTGACAACCCAAGATGACCGGCGCGAACTGCTCAGCTACCAACTGCAGGAGTTTACCGCTGTCAGCCTGCAAGCCGGCGAGCTGGCAGACCTAGAGCGAGAACAAAAACGCTTAGCTCAGGCACAAGACATCCTGCACACATTGAACTATGCGCAAAACGAACTTGAAGCGTTAGATCGTCTGCGCGCCACTGCGCGCAGCGTTGCAGAAATCGACGACGAGCACCCACAACTGCAAGCAAGCAGGGACACTTTGGAGTCGGCGCTGAATCTTCTGGACGACGCCAATCGGGATCTGCGGCACTATCAGGAACACGTTGTGGTTGACCCTCAATCGCTGCAGGAGACGGAGATGCGGCTGCAGCTGATCTATGACCTTGCGCGCAAACATCGGGTGCAACCGGAACAACTGATCGAACACGCCGAAGCGCTCGCCAACGAACTGGATAACATGAGTTCGGACAGCGATGAGTTAGACGAACTTATGGCTAAGCAACAACAACAGCAAGAGGCCTACCTGCAAGAGGCAGAGAAACTCTCCAAAGCACGGCATAAACACAGCAAACCCTTTTGCTCCGCAGTCGATGAATACATCCATGCACTTGGCATTAGTCAAGGTCAGCTCAGCCTCGTGTTTCACGAGCAGCAGAGTGAGAACGGCCTTGAACAGGTGGAGTTGCACGTCACCACTAATAAAAGTTTTGCTCCAGGACCCCTCGGTCGTATCGCGTCGGGCGGAGAACAAACGCGTATCGGTCTCGCAATCCAAATCGTTGCCGCAGCTAACAGTGCGCTGCCATGTCTGGTACTGGATGAGGCTGACGTTGGCGTCGGCGGCACTACCGCGGATACCGTTGGACGAATCCTACGCGACCTCGCCGCACACACGCAGGTGCTTTGCGTCACCCATGCGCCACAAGTAGCGGCGCTGGGTCAAAATCATATGCGCGTGAGTAAGACGGGCGACCATACCGACATCCAACCGTTGAGCGACAACGAACGAGTTGAGGAACTGGCGCGCATGCTGGCGGGCGCTGACGTCAACACCAAAACGCGAACCTACGCCAAAGAACTGTTGTCCCAGGCCGCCGCCGGTTAAGCGCCGCGAGTTGAGCTGCTAAACACAATAGCTCTGGTCAGCATGGTTGTGCATGAGTACTATGCCCGCCATGAAACGTCTCTTACCAATAATTGTCAGCGTTTGTCTGTTGAGCGGCTGCGGGCTTTCGAACATCAAGATGCCGAAGCTGTACAAAGTGGCGATACAGCAGGGCAACGTCATCACCCAAGACATGGTAGACAAACTTAAGCCGGGCATGACTCGGCGCCAGGTAGCGTTTGTAATGGGCGAGCCGGTGCTCCGAGACCCGTTCGACGATACTAAATGGGTGTATTTGTACTCAATCAATGTGCCTGGTGTGTTCGCCGAAGAGTCGCGTCTGATTCTGGCGTTTGATGAGGATAACCGACTGGCCACCATCAGCGGAGACTACGCGCCGAATGCGCCCGCAGAGGACGGCGAGGAGAACACAAGCGACGCCGCGAGTAACTCCGGTTAGGACAGCCCGCGCTGCTGTTGTGCACGCAATCGCCGTGCCGTTTTAGCATCGTTAACCAACGGCCGATAAAGCTCTATCCGATCATTAGGTTGCACCACACGCTCAACGCCGCATCGTTCGCCGAAGATACCGGTGTCAAAACTCGCGCAATCAAGCGCCGCGAATGGTGGTTCTGCCGCCGCAACCTTTAAGCAGTGACCGACCGTACTGTTTTCCGGAACATCAATCCGGCAGCGCGACACGCGGTCGCGTTCGGCATAGATCACCTCAACCTGAACGGTTTGATCCATTAACCCTGTGCCTGAATCCGCTCAGCAAACGCGTCCACCATGCGATCGCTAACCGACCCGGCGAGCCCGCCGAGTGTTTTCATCAGCATGCCCTTGGCGACAAACTCCAGGTCCAACGCGACACGACACCCATCGTTCCCCAGCGCTTTAAATGTCCAACAGCCTTCAAGACGTTCGAATGGTCCTTCTTGCAACGTCATTTGAATACGCTCAAACGGCTGGCATAAGTTGGTGGTAATAAATTCCTGACGCACCCCCCGCGCCGAGGCGACCACCTTGGCCACCACCTCGCTTGTACCGTCATCGCGCATCCGTGTTTCTAGCACCTCGACCGCGTCGCATCCCGGCAAAAACTCAGCATACGCCTGCACATCGGCAACAACGCCGTAAGCAGTCGCTGCAGGCGCCATCAACAATAAACTGCGCTGGATCTGGGTCACTGGGTTTAGCTCGTAAATAAGGGCAACAGCGTGTACACAAATACTGCGGCCACGCCTAATGGCGCGATCACGCCACCAACCACTCGCCACAACAACATTACCCGATCATCGGTAACGTCGAGTTGTTCGCGTACCACACTTTGCGGCAGCGCCCAGACCGCAAACAGGGCAATAAGCAAGCCACCCAGCGGCAACATAATATTCTGTGACAGTTGATCTACCAGTTCGAAAAAGTTCAGCCCAAAAAACGGCTTTTCATCAACCCAGATGTTGAACGAAAACACCGTACCGAGTCCGAGTAACCAGCATATGCCACCTAAACTCACTGCCACTCGGGAACGCTTGGCGTTGTACTCCTCGACGACATAAGCGATCGCCGGCTCGGTCAGGGAGATGGCCGAGGTAATGGCCGCGAAACTGACCAACACAAAAAATACGGTGCCAAACAATGCGCCCATGGGCAATTGGCCGAAGGCAAGGGGCAGAGTTACAAACATTAACCCGGGACCCTGACCTACCTCTAAACCGTTGACAAACACCAACGGGAAAATCGCGAGACCTGCGGCCACCGCGACAAAAGTATCCAACACTACAATGGTTAAGACCGTAGAGCCGATATTAGAGTCGCTGGGCACATACGCCCCATAAGCCATCATCGTGCCCATGCCCAAACTCAGGGTGAAAAAAGCCTGGCCCATAGCGATGAGCCATGTTTCAGGGCCTACCACAGCCCAATTGAAATCGAACATAAAGGCCCAGCCCTGAGCGAAACCTCCGGAACTTACGCTGTACCCCAACAAAACCAGCAGCAACACGAACAACAGGGGCATGAACCATCTGATGGCCGCCTCTAAGCCTCGACTGACACCTCGTGCCACGATCCAAATTGTGATCAACATAAAGATCGCGTGCCAACCCATCATTTGCAGCGGGTCCTGCTGCAACTGGTCGAAGGTGCCTGTAGCCACCTGGGCCGATGCTGCGTCGAAGGTCCCAGCGGCTGTGAGCCAGATATAGTTCAATGCCCAACCGGCGATGACGGCATAGTAAGAAAGAATCAATACGCCCGCCGTCACCCCCATCCAACCCAGAAAAGTCCAGCGACTGCTGGCGCCCGACTGCTGGGTAAGCTTGCGCATGGTATTAATCGGGCTGGCTCGGCCCTTTCGCCCCAGCATCACTTCGGAAATCATGATCGGCGCACCCACGAAAGCCACGCAAACCAAATAGATCAGGACAAACGCACCGCCACCATTTTCACCAGCAATGTACGGGAATTTCCAAATGTTCCCCAAGCCCACCGCAGAGCCTGCAGCAGCGAGCACGAACAGCCAACGACTTGACCAACGACCTTCTGTAGCTTGTGTGGAGATTGCCATGCACTGTTTCCTGAAAAAGCTGCTCGCATTCTACATTCGGCAACGCCGAATGGCGAAAAGGCGCTGCGAGATCGGCGATCGCTGTTTTACAAGCTGCTACACTTAGCCCTAATCTCCCTACACGCTACAGTCGCTGCATGGCCAAATCCGCAAAAAAAGCCGCCCCTGGCACCATCGCGCAGAACCGCAGAGCGCGCCATGACTATTTTATCGAGCAAAAGTTCGAGGCCGGTGTGATGCTGATGGGCTGGGAGGTGAAGAGCATCCGCGACGGCAAAGTACAGCTAGCGGAGGCCTACGTGCAACTGCATAAGGGCGAAGCGTATTTGGCCGGCTGCAACATAACCCCGCTACTCAGCGCCTCTACCCATGTGATCGCCGAACCCCAGCGCGTACGTAAACTGTTACTGCATGCCAAAGAGCTGGCGCAGTTATTCAGTGCCAGCCAACAGAAAGGTTATACGATCATACCGCTGGCGATGTACTGGAAAGGCAATAAAGTGAAATGCGAAATAGCCTTGGGTAAAGGGAAGAAACAGCACGACAAACGCGACAGCCTGAAACAAAAGGACTGGCAGCGAGACAAACAGCGGCTATTCAAAACCACCGTGCGTTAGCCTGCGGCGACTACCCCGCGACGCCAATGAATCATCTCCAACGCTGCGACGGCGGCTTCAATACCCTTATTAAATTCGTCATCGCTGCTGCGGTCGATCGCTTGCTGAATATCGAATACCGGCAAAATCTCCACCACCACCGGGCGGCGAAATTCATGCATGACCTGCCCTAAACCGCGCATGCTTTCCTCGCTGATCATTTCAAAGTGCAGGGTATCGCCTTTAACGATGACACCGAAACATATCACCGCGTCGATCTTACCTGCGCCATCCTCCGCTAGCAGGTCTCGGGCAGCCAGAGGAATTTCTAAAGATCCAGGCAACGTGTACTGCTCGATGTCTGAATAGCCAGCTTGGCGCAATATCGCCTCGCAGGCCCGAGCCATACTTTCAACGTGTTCCGGATACCATTTTGATTTGAGAATACAAATTCGGCCCGGCGCTTTGATTGCCGGCAAGCTTGCGGTGTCGACCTGAGTTTTCATATTAACCCGTATTTTTTAGCGACTGATCTGTGCAAATCCGCCAAGTCGCCGTTTCTTGGTCCAACTCGATTGCGCCTTCGGCGGCCAGCTGGGAAAAAGCAGCCCGCAATTGCCATACCGGAATAGGTGCATTATCCGCTCTGAGTTGCTCCGCTACATCAGCCGGGGTCACCAGCTTTTTGTCTTGCGCGATCAGATCGCGAATGATCCTGAACACGTGTTCAATACGGCGCCGGTCAATGCTCAAAGTCCTCTCCAGATGATGCGTCTCAGCGCAGACTTTTACCAGAAACCAGCTACTCTCGCCATGGTTGTGCTTTTTGATAAGCGTTCAAGCGCCGCTCTAAAGCTGAGCGCTCGCCCGCATCGTCCTTAAGCAGCGCAGCGAGGGCCTGCTGTTGCGTCGCCACCGCCCGATCAAACAGTCCAGTTTCCGCATAAGCGGCAGCCAGGGTATCCAAATGGGTTGATGACGGCTGTGCCTCGACAGCCAACTGCGCATGCATCAGCGCGCGTGCACCGTCGCGCAATCCAGCGTCGCTGAAGGTCGCCAACAACCACGCTAAATTATTATGACCCGCAGCGCTGTTCTGCCGAGCAGCCGCCGCAAACCACGACCGCGCCTGCAGGGCCTTGTTACGGCCGAGCAACATGCGCCCCCAACGCAACTGCCCCTCAACATTACCGGCGTAGGCAGCCCGCTGATACCAATACCCCGCAGATCGATCCAACGGCGCAGCAACCAGTTCAGCTTGATAGAGGTAGCCCAAACCGACATCGGCATCGGAATTGCCAAGCGCTGAAGCCCTGGTAAAAAGCGCCTGCGACTTGCCATAGTCCCTGGGTAATCCCGCACCTGAGAGGTAATGGTGGGCCAAACGCACCATTGCCACGTGGGAACCCGCTGCGGCCGCTTGCTGCAGTAGCGCATTCGCCTCATCCAGTGGCTGTGACGCGGTTAATTCATCACCAAGGTACATGAACGCTAGAGCCACCAGTGCATTGGGGTCGCCTGCTGCAAACGCCTCGCGGTACCAATCTGCAGCTTCGTCACTACGCCCTGCCGCAGCGCGTAAACTGCTTGCCAAATGCGACATCGCCAACGCGTTACCGTCGGCGGCAAGATCCGTTAAGCGCTCCCGACCTAACGTTGTATTTTGCTCGACACCACGCCCGTACAAATGCCCCAATGCAATGAATAAGTCAGCGCCCAGGTGACCCAACTCACGCGCCTGAGCAAACAAACCGAGCGCCAACGCTTCGTCCTTTTCAACAGCCACGCCGTCCCAATACGACCGAGCCGCCGCAAATAGCGCCGCCGGATTATCCGGATTGAACTCCAAGGCTCTGTTAAAGTCGCGCAGCGCAGAGACCGGCATACCCACCGACGCGAATGAAAAGCCGCGCAGATAGTACGCACGAGAGCGCGCAGCCGAGGAGATACGAGGATCAACCAGCGCGGGCGCTAGGTAACTGCGGGCAAGGCTGTGTTGCCCTTTTTCTATCAACACAACCGATTTTTCGATCGATACTAACGGATCGGCAGCCATTGCCGAGCCCACTACACCGGACAGAGCAAAAGCGAGCGACAAGATGAAAGTACGGCA
>DEBN01000061.1 GCA_002348825.1 Gammaproteobacteria bacterium UBA2955 | reverse complement strand
GTTCCACAATGCGCCTTGGCAAAAAACCTTGTGCTCATAAATTGCTAACAGCGCTCCAAGCTGGGAAGGGCCTAACTCGTCGACCAGGACGACGGACAGAGGATGTTGCCCGACCACAGCACGATGATTTTCCCCTGCGGATTCTGGATGCCAGCCGTCTGCCATGGCTTGGGCCTGGGCTAAGGCGTTTGCATTAAGCCAATTGCGATGCTCTCGCAGGTTCAGCGCATCCCTGCCGACCATGATGATGTCGGCGGCGTAAGCCGATGTGCCTTGATGTAACAATTGGTGATAGGCGTGCTGACCGTTGGTACCGCAGCCGCCCCACAAAATCGGCATGGTTGTATAGTCGAGTGAACGGCCCTGGCGGCTTACGGATTTACCGTTGCTTTCCATCTCGAGCTGCTGCAAATAGTCGGGCAACAGCCTCAAGCGTTGGTCATAGCTCAATATAGCAAGGCTATGGCAGGCGAGAACATTGTAGTTCCATAGTCCTGCGAGCGCGCATATCAGCGGCAAATTTTGGCCATCGGCT
Organism: Gammaproteobacteria bacterium UBA2955; assembly: GCA_002348825.1. Lineage (GTDB taxonomy): Bacteria > Pseudomonadota > Gammaproteobacteria > Pseudomonadales > Azotimanducaceae > UBA4421. Next base: position 5,469 of record DEBN01000061.1, on the reverse strand, counting down.
GTCTCGGCAAAGTGCTTATCCACCAGCGCCGCACCACTCAACAGTTTGTCGAAGTTTTCACTGCCGATAGCAATTGCAGCCGGCAGTCCCATGGCCGACCAGAGCGAGTAGCGGCCGCCAACCCACGCCCACATAGTGAAGATATTGTCTTCGGTTAAACCAAACTCTTTAGCCGTGGCAGTGTTATTTGTGATGCCGATAAAATGCTTCGCGACCGCTTCGGTATCGCATGTTCGCTCTAAAAACCAGTTACGCGCACTGCGCGCATTTTCCAAAGTTTCCAGCGTAGAGAAAGATTTTGACGCGACAATGAAGAGAGTGGTCGCAGGATCCAAAGCATCCAGCGTCGTGGCAAGCTCGAATCCGTCGACATTCGCGACGAAGTGAACTTTCGGTCTTGCTACAGCGTAGTTTGCCAATGCTTCAGTGATGAGCTCTGGGCCGAGATGGGACCCACCGATACCAATGTGCACGACATCCGTTATCGCTTTGCCGGTGTAACCGCGCCAAGTACCCGAGCGTATTGATTCGGCACACTGATAGAATTTTTGCCGCGCAGAACGGATCTCATGCATGAGATTTGCAGCTATATTCGGCGCTCCGTCGCGCAACGCCATGTGCAAAACGGCGCTGTTCTCGCTGATGTTTATTTTTTCACCGGCAAATAACGCGTCCCGCAGAGATTCCACGTTCGCCTCGCGGGCGAGCATGAGCAGAGCGTCCAGCGCGCTCTGATCGAAGCGTTGTCGGCTCAGGTCAAAGTAACACCCAGCGACTTCAAACATTAGCTGAGACTGGCGCTGTTCGTCCTCGAGCAACTCTCCTGTGGGTATCGTGTCCAAGCGCTGGCGATGCCCATGCAAAGTTTTCCAGATGGTCAAATCGAGTTATCTCGCAGCTTAAATGAGGGTCGGATTCGGGTTAAAAAACTGTCGGTTGCCTTCCATGTGCAAAATCTGTTCGAGCAATTGATCAAAGTGAACGTCGTTATTGGCAAAGTCGATTTCGGCGGCATTGACGATGAGCAATGGCGCATCGTCATAATAGTGGAAAAACTCAGTGTAGCTCTCGGACAGTGAGATTAAATAGTCGGCCGCAATTTGTAATTCGGATTGCAGACCGCGGTGATGGATTCGCTGCAGCAAAACGTCTGTCGGAGCCTGTAAATAGATAACGAGATCCGGGTTCGGTGGATTTAGCTTTAAGCTGTTCTGGATTTGCTGATAAAGAGCAAACTCTTGGGCATCCAAAGTGAGCTTCGCAAAAAGCTCATCCTTCTCCATAAGAAAGTCTGCGACCAAGTTTTGATCGAGTAGCCCACCTGAGGGCATATCCGCAAGTTGACGTGCGCGATGCAGCAAGAAGAACAGCTGCGTGGGTAGCGCCTGGCTCGCACCTTCGGTGTAAAAACGATCCAAGAATGGGTTTTCGTTTACTGGTTCCAGCATCAGTGGGTAATTCAGGCTCTCCGCTAAGCGACGCGCTAACGTGGTTTTACCGACGCCTATAGGTCCCTCTACAGCGATGAAACTGGGTAGAGCGTAGCGCTGATCGTTGGACCTAAGCGAACCTAACGCAGGGTTCGTTTGATCCGAGTTTGAAGTTTCAACGCTTAGAGTCACTGGATTCGCAGGCTAAATGTGCAGCGGTAACTATGTACAAGGGCAGGCCAGGGTTCAACTGTTACTGTGTCCCGCTGGCGGCAACATGGAAGTCGATTTTATTCGGCAGTGCGATGTTTGGCGCGGCGACGGCGTTTGCGCTGTGGCCGGGGCAGACCCTGAATCATCTCGTTTTGTTGAGCGTCATCCTGTTCTTGAAAGGCGCTCCACCAAGCGGCGCAATCACTAAGCTCGGTTTCAGATTCTGCGCGTAAACACAGGAAATCGAAGGCCGCACGAAAGCGCTTATGCTGCGCGAGTCGGGTGATAGTCTTTGGATTACGTCTGATCAGACGCTCTTGGATTATCCATGTTTCCTTAGCGAATGTGCCAAAGCGCCTCGGTATTGCGATCGAACGTTGCTGATCGCGTAGGGCCGCGAAAGCCGGATCATCGTCACTCGACGCGGCGTCTAATTTGCGCGCTGCAAAATCCTCCCACAATAAAACCGCGACCAAGAAACCGGGTGTCACCGATAAGCCGTTTTTAATGCGCTCATCGGTATTGCGCATTGCGGCAATAACCAAATCACTATCCGGATTACAGGTAGGAAACAGTGCACGCGCTATGCCGGTGTGGCGAATCTGATGCCATGTGGTTTCACCCACCCCGGTTAAAAATAGCTTCAAAAATTCATCGAATAGTCGCGCTGGAGGAATTGCTTGTAAACGCTGGGCGGTGTCTTCTGTTAACGCGACGATGTGCTCGTCTAGAGTGAAGTTGAGTTTATTTGCGAACCGCACCGCGCGCAGTATTCGCACAGGGTCCTCCGCGAGCCGAACAGCGGGCTCACCGATGAACCTGATGCGCCGCGCAGCGAGGTCCTTAAGGCCTCCAACATAATCGATAATTTCCTCGCTGTTGGGGTCGTAATACAAGGCGTTGATGCTGAAGTCGCGGCGAAAAGCATCCTCCTGTAGGGTGCCAAAAGCCTGATCACGTAAGATCATGCCTTGAGCATCATGCTCGATATTGTCTGAAACAGACTGCCTGAATGTGGAAACTTCGATTAGGTTCCTGCCGTAGCGCACGTGCGCAATTGGGAAACGTCGCCCGACGATACGCGAGCGCCGAAAAACCCGTTTAATCTCCTCGAGTGGCGCGTCGGTAGCCACGTCGAAGTCTTTAGGTCTTAAGCCGCACAATGCATCACGTATACAGCCGCCAACAAGCAAGGCGGTATAGCCATGCGCGTTCAACTGTCGGATCACATCCAGTGCGTCTGTGTCCAATTGCTCGAGATCAATGGGATGAGCGGTGGTACGCGTGGCCGTTGCTGAGATCAGTTGTTGGCTCCAGTGTCGAGCCTCGGGCCGCGCTTACGGGTTTTCTTGCGCGGTATATTCAGCCGCTGTCGCCGCTCCCACAAACTTTTGCGACTGATGCCGAGTTTTTCTGCCAGCTCGGTCTCGGTGAGCTGATCTTGGTGATCTTGTACGAAGCGCACGAAATAGTCCTCTAGAGAGGTTTGAGTTGCCTCTGTTTCGCTTGAAGCTTGCGGCTCAGTTTGCTTGAGTATCGGTTCAATGGCCAATAGGCTCGGTGTTATTTCGTTGTGATCGTCCGACAAAATCACCGCCCGTTCGATGGCATTGCTAAGCTCGCGCACATTGCCTGGCCAGTGATAGGCAACCATTGTTTCTTTTGCTGCATGGCCGAGGGTCAGGCCTTTTTTGTCAAGTCTTAGCGAGGCTTGTTTGAGTAACCACTCGCCGATTTCTAGGATGTCGTCGTCACGGTTTTGCAGTGGTGAGAGATGAAACGTCAGGACATTTAGGCGATAAAAAAGATCCGAGCGAAAATCACCGGATTCGGTGAGCGCCTGTAAATCGCGATGAGTGGCCGCGATCAGCCGGACGTCCACAGTCTTCGATCGAGCGCTCCCGACTTTGCGATTTTCGCCCTGAACCACCTGAATGAGCTTTGCCTGAGCGCTGAGACTAAGTTCGGCAATCTCGTCTAAAAACAGCGTTCCGCCATGTGCGGCCTCCACCAAACCGTTGCCGCCAGATTGGGCATGACCGAAGGGCTCTATGCCAAACAACTCTGTCTCGATAAGGTTTTCAGGCACGGTCGCACAGTTAATTGTAATCATTGGCGCCCGGGCTCTTCTGCTAGCAGCATGCAAGGCTCTCGCAACTAACTCTTTGCCTGTGCCAGACTGTCCGAGGATTAAAATAGGCGAATCGCTGGGCCCCACTTTTTCGATGCGTTTGCGTAAGGTCTGAATATTTTCAGAGGAGCCGATAAGCTCCATGCCATGGGCTGCAACGCTCTTTTGGCTCGGTGGGTAAGCGCACGCTCTCTCGATTGAGGCGAGCAGTTCGTCCGTTGTAATCGGATGCTCAAGGTAGTCGCGCGCGCCAAGCTGAATGGCGGTTACCGCATCCTTGATTGTGCCGTTTGGCGCCAAAACAATGACCGGCAACTGGGCAGTAAGGTTGGAAATATCCTCTGGCAATTCGTCGCGTTGGATCACTAGGCAATCGAACTGACCGAGAGCTAGGTTGTCTATGGTGTCGGCTGCCTTAACGCCTATACCTTGAGCGGTCAGCGACTCGGCGAGCGCGTTACTGCGTTCGCGCATGGCATCAATGAGCAACAAATCAGTCATGGCAGGATACTAACAAAGCTATAGGTCCGCGTCGCTGTAATGGATATCTTCATCCACCCATGTTGTCGCGCCGATATTTGGGCAATTTGGCCGGGATTTGGCCAATATCGAGGTGGTTAACGGACCAATTTAACAAAACTTCCACGGAATCTAGTGGTGCCGGAGGGTGCAGCCCTAGGTAACCCAGTGCGGCGCGGATGTTGGCCGGGGCGTGAGCATCACTGAGGGGTGGCGCGTGAGTCTGTTTCGATAACTTAGTGCCATCTTCGAATTCTAGGCAGGGAATATGCGTATAGTGCGGCGCAGTCAGGTCGAGTAAATGCATCAAATAGCGCTGTGGCGCGGTTACCGGCAATAGGTCTTGACCACGAACGACATGCGTTATGGTTTCGCCGTCGTCAACCGCCGTAGCCAAATTGTAAGAGATCAGCCCGTCCTTGCGTCGGACGATAAAGTCGCCCAGTTGGTTGTTTAAGTCCGCGTCAATCACACCTAAGAATCCGTCTGTGTAATTGTGGTCTCTATCCAGCATAAGCACTCGTACCGCGCGATCTGGAACAGCTGTCTTGGCGTTCCTACAGGTGCCGGGGTAGCGTTTGTGAGCGCGTAACTGTCGTCGGCTGCATTTGCAGTAGAACAGGTGCGGAGTCAGCTTTTGCAATGCGGATTCGTAAGCCTTTGCATGGTCACTTTGGAATATAACGGGGCGGGCCGGGTGTAAACCGTGGGCTCTGAGGCACCGTAGTATGGCGTTTATGGCGTTAGGATCTTGCCGTGGCGGATCCAGATCATCTATGCGGACCAGCCACTCGCCTCCGACTTTTGTAACCGAACAATAGCTCGCTAGCGCTGTGATTAAACTGCCCATATGCAGTGGGCCAGTCGGAGATGGTGCAAAGCGGCCCGTAATCACAGCAGTCTAGTGCGTCCCCCAGCGGAAAACCTCTAGCCGTGGAGTTGCCGTTCCTTGATTTCGTCGAGCGCTTTGCAGTCGACACACTGGGTAGCCGTGGGCCTTGCCTCTAGTCGACGCAGGCCGATCTCGATACCACAGGTGTCACAGTAGCCGTAGTCATCCTGGTCTAAGCGCTCAATGGTGCCGTCGATTTTTTTGATCAATTTGCGCTCGCGATCTCGAGTTCTTAATTCGATGCTGAACTCTTCTTCCTGTGTCGCGCGATCTGCTGGATCTGG
>DEBN01000158.1 GCA_002348825.1 Gammaproteobacteria bacterium UBA2955 | reverse complement strand
ACCAACAACATCGCACCGCCCCACTGACCACCCACAGCCAATCCCTGCACAAAGCGCAAAAATATCAGCATCAGTGGCGCCAGCGGCCCGATCTCAGCGTAGCCGGGTAGCAACCCAATCAACGTTGTAGCGACACCCATCATCATCAGCGCGGTGACCAGTGCGGCCTTACGTCCGACTCGATCACCGAAATGACCGAACACCACACCACCCACCGGACGCGCTAAAAAACCCACGGCGAAGGTGCTAAAGGAAGCAAGGAGGCTTACATAACGCGGCATGTCCTCGGCGAAGAATAGTGTCGGAAAAACCAGCGCAGCTGCCGTTCCGTAAATAAAAAAGTCATACCACTCAATACTGGTGCCGCCCAGTGCAGTCATGGCAACCGTCCGCATGGAACGTGCGGTAGGTCCCGATTTAACGATGCCTGATTGCTCTACTGGTGTGTGATTTTCGTTCTGATCGCTCATCGAGATCATTCCTTACGTCGTTCAACTGGCTGTATAGAACACAGAAAAAGCGGCACAAAAAGCCGGATTTTGAACCCCCGACCCGTGCCTTCTAAGCGAAGAAACAATGCTATATCGAGCAATTGGATTCCCCTACGCCTCGCTCTTAAGACATGATAACCGATCGTTCAATAATGACGAGTCGATTCGAACAACTTATGATCACACGATTAGTGTTGCTTAGCGTTTTGCTGGCGGGCCAAAGCAGCCTTTTTGCAGAAACTCCTTTGCGTATCGCCGTTGCCAGCAATTACGCCAACGCGCTGAACAAGACGGTAGCTAGATACAAAGCAAAGACAGGGGATACCCGAACAATCAGTGTCAGCATTGGTTCTACCGGTAAACTCTTTGCGCAAATTCAAGGCGGCGCGCCATTTGATCTGTTTCTTGCCGCAGACCTTGAGCGACCAAAAATGCTTGCGGCCAGTAGCATCACCCTAGGTCCGAGCCAAACCTACACCACTGGCCGCCTAGTGCTGTGGCACCCCAAACACAACACACATGGGGAACTGCTCGAGCAGGTTGATCGACTTGCCATGGCGAACCCTCGACTCGCGCCTTATGGGCTAGCGGCCAAAGAGACACTGCAGTATTTGAACTGGCAACCGCCGACTGCTAGGACTTTGGTCACCGCGGAAAACGTTGGCCAAGTCTTTGCCATGGTCATAACAGGCAACGCCGACGCAGGGTTTGTCGCCCTATCTCAGGTGCGCGAGCATCAGGTGCCGAGCAATCAGTACCGGATCATTGATGAGCATATGCACCGCCCCATTGAGCAGGGCGCAGTGCTGCTTGGAAATGGCGCCCAAGCCACTAGAGCCCAGACGTTTTTGAATTTTCTGCTCGAAGAACAAGCCGCAAGTACACCAACACGTAAAACGCCGAGAAAACTCGGGCCGGCCCCGATTGCCGGCCCGAAGAGGTCATCTGTTATCGACCAATGAATGTCGGTTCACGTTTCTCGACAAAGGCCTTGGTCGCATTCTTGTGGTCTTGGGTCTGACCACAGTGCACATGGTGGGTGGCTTCTAAATCGAGGCAGTCGTCTACGTCGCCAGAGGACATGGCCCGGGCGAAGTTTTCCTTCATATAACGATAGGCTACGGCCGGACCAACGGCCAGCTGCGCTGCGATTTCTCGGGTTTTCGCTGCCAACTCGTCGGGCTCGCAAACCCAATTTGTCAGCCCCAAACTCAGCGCCTCTTCGGCACTCACCCGTTCCGACATAAAATACAGCTGCCGAGCCTTCGCTGTGCCGATCAGTTGAGACATAAAGAATGTGCCACCGTAGTCGCCAGAGAAACCGACTCGTGCAAAGGCCGTGGTCATAATGGCGTTGCTAGCCATCACGCGCATGTCACATGCCAGCGCCAATGAAAGTCCGGCGCCAGCAGCAGCTCCAGGCAGTGCAGCGATGGTAGGCTTTGGCATGCTGTAGAGCTTGCCAGCCGTAGCACGCTGGTTCACGCGCTGCCGATGAATTGCGCCGTCGATGGTGTTGTCACCGACAGTCCCGTCACCGCTGGCAGCCATACCCTTAACGTCACCGCCGGCACAGAAGCCCTTACCTGCACCGGTCAGTACTACACAGCGCACCTTGGTGTTGAGTTCTGCATCCGCCAGCTGCTGCGCTAGCGCCGCAGTCATCTCTCCACTCATGGCGTTACGCGCTTCTGGACGATTGAGCGTTAGCGTAAGGACACCTTCGTCTAGGTTCGCGAGTAAGTCCTCAGTGCCCGTATCAATATTCGATTCCATGATTGCTCTCCCTATCAATTAATTTGTAGAGAGCTTAACAATTGCCTCACAAATGCAAAGCCCAGAGGTAATCCCCATCGTTGTTTTCATTGCCAGGCGCAAGAAGCTCTCTAGAATCACAAGGAACGTTTTTTCCAAAGCCATTCCATACTCACCCCTGTGATGACCTTGCACCTTGCCACCGTCGCTCCCGCTGCAATGCTAGGCACTTACCTGATATTTTGGGCCAAAGGCACAGCTACCCATCGGCTGTTCGGCAAGATTTATATGATCCTAATGCTCATTACCGCGCTGTCCAGCCTGTTTATTCCCGCTACGGTTGGCCCGCAGTTCATAGGCCATTTTGGGTGGATTCATATGCTTTCTTTGTTGGTACTCGTCTCGATACCTCGGGCCTACTATGCGGCCAGAAAATACGACGTAGTCAGCCACAAATTTTCTATGGCCGGGGTCTATTTTGGCGGCATTTTGGTCGCAGGCGGATTCACACTTGCACCAGGCCGCTATCTGAACCAGCTATTCTTTGGCTAGTTTAGTCGCTGCCTTCGGTCACGCATGCGACCTGCGCGGCGAAACATTTGCGGCTGACCCCAGCGGCCAACTGCGCTTATACTCGGGCGCAATCAACATGCCATGGATTGGGGCGCGCTATGAGTGAACAGAAGAACCAGAATTTCGAGACTTTCGATCTAAGTATTGAGAACAACATTGCCCATATTTGTTTGAATCGCCCAGAAAAGCGCAACAGCATGATCCCGTCGTTTTGGGAGGATCTCCCCAAGGTCGTGCGCGACATTGACAGCAACGCTCTAGCCCGCGCTATTGTCATTTCTTCCAGCGGCCCGGTATTTACCGCCGGCATGGATCTCAACGCATTCGCGCCCAAGGACCACTTGAGCGCGGAAGAAGCCAAGCGCGAACGCATCCGTCACGGTGCAGCGTTTTATGACAGCGCACGGAAAACGCAGGATGCATTCAATGCGCTGGAAGCCTGTCGGATTCCCGTTTTGGCGGCAATTCAAGGCGGCTGCGTTGGCGGCGGGCTCGATATGGTGACTGCATGCGATATGCGTTACTGCACCCAAGACGCCTTCTTTACAATTTTTGAGATCAACATCGGCATGACCGCCGACGTGGGTACCTTTCCGCGACTGGTACAGCAAATGCCAGAAGGTCTAGTGCGCGAACTCGCCTACACCGGACGACGTATGCCAGCCGACGAAGCGTTGAGCACGGGTTTGGTCAATCGCGTCTTTGCCAATCACGAAGAAATGCTCGCAGGGGTCATGACCATTGCCGCAGAAATTGCTTCAAAAGCGCCGTTAGCGGTTTATGGCTGCAAGCATTTGATCAACTACTCCAAGGATCACACCACGGCTGATACGTTGGATTACATCGCGATTTGGAACGCATCATTCCTCCAAAGTCAGGAAATGCAGGAAGCCATGATGGCCAATGCGGAAAAACGTGAGGGCGATTTTGCGCCACTACCTACGCGCCAAAAGAGCTTTGGCTCGAACTAAGCGGGGATTGTCAGCAATAGATTCGCTAAAAAGACGACGGGAAGGATAACGATGACCATTCAGTTACGACAAATTTGCTTGGTTGCCCATGAACTTGAGCCAGTAATCGATGATCTGCGCAGCATTCTGGGCATCAACAGCTGCTACGTAGATCCGGGTGTAGGCAAATTTGGCCTTGAAAATAACCTCATGCCCATCGGCCGCAATTTCCTCGAGGTAGTCGCCCCAACTCAAGAAAACACGGCGGGCGGTCGCTATCTGGATCGACGCAGTGGCGACGGTGGTTACATGGTGATCACCCAAATAGATACGCTGCCAGAGCATCAACGCCTGCGCCAGTGCGCGCTGGACAACGGCGTGCGCGTCGCCCACGAGCACACTAGCGATCAATGGACGCTCACCCAGCTGCACCCAGGTGATTTAAAGGCAGCCTTTCTCGAGCTGGAATACGATGCCGAAGAAGACTTCAACGGACGCTGGAATCCTGTAGGCGGTACCGGCTGGGAGCATCAGGTTAAGCAGGACGTCACGCTCGACTTCATTGGTGTGGAGCTGCAGGGCGATGAACCAGAGGCGCTGGCAGATTTATGGGGCAGATGCACGGATTTGCGTATCGAGCGTGATGCTGATGGCAATCCAACCATCGCCTTTAATAATGTCGTGCTGCGTTTCGTCGCGGTCACCGACGGGCGTGGACCCGGTCTGGGAGGGATCGATATCGCCGTGGCGGACCGGGAGCATATTCTCCGCGAGGCTAATGCTCGCAACGCCTATGTAAGCGATGATCAGGTCAACATCTGCGGCACGCGCTGGTATCTCAAAGACGCTTAACCTTCACCAACACGATCACCCACAATATGCTGGTCGATGAGGGACTGTATGTCCCCCTTGGTCATGCCAAGTTCTCTCATAATTTCCCGACTATGTTCCCCGATATGAGGGGCACGCTTAGGCTCGACTTCGCTCATTGGGGCGGCGACAAATGCCGGCTTGAGATAGTGCAAGACACCCAAGTCGCCGTCGTCAAACGTGCCTAGCAAGCCCCTCGACGCAAGCTGCGGATCGGCAATCACTTGGGAGAGATCATTGACCACGGCGCAAGGCACATCAACTCGGCTGAGCTCAATCAGCCATTGCTCGTTGGTTCGATTAACTGCCACCCTGGCAATCAAAGCGTAGAGTTCATCGATGCGATTTGAACGCTCGGCGCCATCACTGACCCAACCCTCATCGGCCAATTCTGATTCACCCACCAATAGCAAAAAGTTGATCCACTGCTTAGTACTGTAGGGCATGATCGCCATGTAGCCATCAGCCGTCGCATAAGGTCGTCGGTTGCTGGACAGCAGTCGCTGATAGCCGACGTCACCTTGAGCCGGCGACATGGTCTGGCCAGCTAGATGTTCAGCCAAGTTAAAACTCGCCATGGCCTCTAGCATCGGCACTTCAATTCTCTGTCCCTCGCCGGTGCGCTCACGACGCACCAGCGCCGCCGCAACAGCTAGGGCCAAATGCAGGCCGACGACTTTGTCGCAGAGTATGCTGCGCACGAACTGGGGTACACCGTTCGTGTCTGCGTTGAGGGCCGCGAGTCCAGAGCGGGCTTGAATGATGTCGTCGTAGGCAGGGCTATTGGCGTCAGGGCCATCGCTGGCGAATCCCGGCGACCAGCAATACACGAGGTTGGGTTTAATAAGCTGCAGCTGTTCGTGAGCGATACCCAATGCGAAGGCCGAAGTGCCGCGCATGTTATGAACGACTACATCTGCGTCTGCAACAAGTCGGGTTACCACGTCTCTGCCCGAGGTATGCTTTAGGTCAATGGCGATACTGCGCTTGTTGCGATTGAAATTGGCAAACCCCGCACCTATGTCCGAACTCGGTCCGGGCCGCACTGCGCGAAACCCATCGCCCTCGAGAGGCTCAACCTTGATGACATCAGCGCCGAAGTCGCCGAGAAATTGGCTGGCATAGGGACCTAATACGATGGTGGTGAAGTCCACCACCTTGATCCCCTCTAGCAAATTCAACACAGCGCTATGTGACTCCCGAGGTATCAGTCGAATTTTTTTTCGCCACTGGCGAATAACAAATAAAAGACCATGCCGAACAGGGTTACGCCTGCGGTCACCTGAAACACCAGATCCCAAGAACCCGTGTACTCGAGGATCAGGCCAGTGACCGCCACACCGACAATGCCGGGTATGGTGCCAGCGGTGTTGGTAATACCCATGAGCGTACCCGCATGACGAGGCGCAACGTCCATATGATTGACACTGTGACCGCCTATGCCTGCTGCACCAAATAGCTTGCCCAAGCACAGGATGCCGATTGCAGCCCATACCGTATCAACTGTCGTAACCAAGAACAGACAGATCGCTAAACCACCAAACGCGATGGTTTGCATGATCTTGCGTACTTTGGTGACGCTCATGCCGCTAACGATCATGCGATCGGCGATATTGCCTGCGACGTTTAGACACAGAAACGAAGTGATATGCGGCAGCATGGCAATGTAGCCAATATCGCCAAAGGGCACGCCGAGACCCTCGTTCACGTACTTGGGTAGCCAGGACAAGATGACGTAGAGCGTCCAGTTGTTGCAAAAGTGCGCGACCAAAATAGCCCACACCGCCTTGCTCTTGAGAAATTCCCTAATGGGTGGCGTCGCTTGAGCTTCTGCGGCCGCGCTAAATCGCGCATTTGATTCGATAAAGTCGAGTTCGGCCGCGGAAATCCTCGGATGATCTTTGGGTCGCGTGCTGACAATGTACTGCCAAGCGGCAAACCACAGCACGCCAACCAGACCGAAGAGATAAAACGCCCATTCCCACCCAAGGTACGTCACGATGATTGGGGTAACGACGAGGGCAAAGACCGTACCGATCGGAATGGCGCTGGCGTTAAATGCGATGGCTTTCGCGGTCTCACCTGCAGGAAACCAGCGCGTCACCAAGCTGTATATCGAGGGGAAGGTTACGGCCTCGCCCAAGCCCATACCGATTCTGGCTAGGTAGAGCATCATCAGGCCGCCCATAGCAGCCAAAGGTGTGATCAATGTAAACAGCGACCAAATCAATACGCCCATACCGAGGACAATTTTGCCGCCATAAGTATCCGCCAGTCGGCCGCCGCCGATTTGCATCATCAAATAGCCGATATAGAACGACGATAGAATGTAGCCCTGAGTTTCTAGATTCCAGCCATAGTCCTGGGCCATTGGAATGATGGCCACAGAAATATTGACCCGATCGATATAGCAAACAAATGTCGCTGCAAAGCACATGGCGATGATCGAATATCGAGTACGCCAAAAACCCTCTTTCGAAGCGTCAAGTTCTGCCATCTTCTCCCCCGCTGCACTTCCCGCGATCTAGGGTCCTGAAACTAACCCATCCCGCTATAGTCTGTCGCCTGCATCAGTGATTTACAGTGGGGTCTTGGGCAACCGCCATTAGTGTTTTGCCAAAATTCTCGCCGCGCAACATCTGAGCAAATACCTCGGGCGTGTTTTCCAACCCAGGCCGTTTGTCTTCTAAGTAGCGAACATCTCCGGCGCGCAGATAGCCGCCCATTTCTTCCAAGAATCGATCCTGATGTTCAGCGACGAAATTACCGACAAAAAGATCGTGTATGGCAACGCGATTGCGCTCGAATACAGCGTTGCCACGAGTACGCCACTGAATACGTGAATCTTGGCCGTCTGTGTTGCCATATTGGGAGATAAGACCACAGAGACTGATGCGGGCATGAACATTCAGCAGCGGCAAAACCCCATCGAATACCGACCCCCCAACGTTTTCAAAGTAGATGTCGCAGCCATCAGGGCACGCTTGCCGGATTTCTGCAGCGAAGCTGGGCGAGCGATGTGATACCGCGGCGTCAACGCCCAGCGTTTTGAGATATTCAAGCTTCTCGTCCGATCCGGCGATGGCCACGACCCGACAACCGTAAAGTCGGCCAAGTTGGCATACCACTTGTCCAACACCGCCGGACGCCGCGGACACCACCAGTGTGTCGCCGGGTTTCGGCTCACACTGCACCACTAAACCCGCATAGGCGGTCAGGCCCAACATCCCCATGACGCCAATTGCGGTGGAAATAGGGGCCAAAATGGGGTCTATCTTGCGGGGGAACATGTAGCCAAAAACATCGATGTTCGCGCCGGTTAAACCCCAAGCCTGCCAACCGTTGGTGTTGAAAACGATGTCGCCCTCGACATAACCGCCCATGCGGCTTTGCACGACCTGAGAAACAGTGCGTCCATGACAAATGTCGCCTGGTTGCTCGGCACCGCTGCGGCGACGGCCCCACTGATAGGGATCTAGCGAGAGGTATAGGGTGCGGGTGAGCATTTGATCTGGGCCGGGTTCGGGTATGTCTTCGAGTTGCCAGCGAAAATCCTCCGCAACCGGCCATCCGGCTGGCGGTTTTCTGGCCAAACGCCAAACTTCATTGCTCATGTACCAATACTCCCCAAAAAGCTCTGCAAGGCCTCGTCCAGGCTACTGCTAAAGAGCGATCCCCTGCGCAGTCTGTAAATGCCAGTGTAGCCTTTGGCCAGCAACTACGGTGAGGCGCTTTTCGAAGACAAGTGCGTGTTCCATCGTATGACAGCCGCTGGCATCTGGTGGATAGACTGCACTCACAACATGTAGAACGAGCCGGTGAGGGCCGCTGACTGGGCCCTCTGCCTTGTTTACTTGGATTTTTCCCTTGTGGGCTGCCGTGAGGCGCACCCTGGTAATAGGCAGATTGGCGTCGTCTGGTATCCAAGACAACCAGCCCATGCCAACGGGCTTGCCATCGAGCAGTATCTCGCCCTTCACTGCGGTGCGTTTCGAGTGCTTTACTTTGTCGAGCAGAAACTCGTGCCGAGCAAGCCACTTAAGCAGCAGGTCACCCCAGGTTGTCAAGGTAGGATTCTTGGCGTCAGTGCCTCGGTTCAAGCCCAAGCCATGATCGCCAAAGTTGAAGATATGCAATTCCGCAGGCACATTTGCGGCGAGCAGGGCATCGTATAGCAGCGTCGATTGGCTGGCGGGCACCACAGAGTCTTGGTGATTGTGGACAATAAACGTGGGGGGTGAATTTGAGCTCACTTGGGTATCCATAGGCAAGTATTCATCGGCCTTGCGTCCGCGCTTAGCTCCATTGGTCACTGCATAGACGGGCACCAAGAAATTGGGACGGAAATCTTGTCGGTCTATTTCATCTGCTACCGAACTTGAGCCTAGCTCGTCAGATGCCAGCGCAGTTGCCAAGGCCAAGTGGCCACCTGCAGAAAAACCCAGCATACCTAGACGAGTCGGGTCCAAACCGAGCGCCGCTGCGTGAAAGCGCACCAAGCGAACGGCTCTTTGACCGTCCAATTTACTAATGCTGCTGTGATACCGAGGCCCAAGTCGATAACGCAGCACGAAGGCGTGGATGCCAGCCAAATTTAACCACTGCGCAACCTGACGACCCTCGTGATCGCTCGCCAGCGTCCGATAGCCTCCGCCTGGACATACAATTACTCCGCACCCGTTAGGGATGGCGGCCAAATGCACGGTCAGTTGCGGTGATTTCTCAGAATCAATGTCTAGACTTGCAGGCGGCTTATCCCACAGGGTCCATACCTCGTCGCTCATCGCGCCAACGCTCCTATCCTCGCCCAAAAGTACGCCAACCAATGCTCTCTCCAATAATCAGACCGATGCTGCCCGTCGTGTCACACTGGGTGCGTTTCAGCAGCCTATTTCACAGGAGAGGTTCATGGTCTACAACAACGTTATTTTGCGAGCCAAGGACGCCAGCGACATTGATGAGTTAACAAAGCTTTTGACCACCCAGGCAGAAGTGTCATTGACCGAACCCGG
>DEBN01000151.1:5347-5576 GCA_002348825.1 Gammaproteobacteria bacterium UBA2955 | reverse complement strand
TAGGCCATGATCTGGATGTCCGATTGGCCAGAATTGCGGCCCGGCGTGCGGTAATGACGCAGTTGGCAGAACTTCAGGGATTATCTGTCGCGAGTTTTACGCCCCAAGGGAATGAGGGGCTTTATCGTGTTGAAGTCTATGCAGCGCCTCCTGCTTGGGCGCGTGCAGCTGCTTGGCATACTGGTCGCTGTCGATCGGCAACCCGCATGCTCACGCAGAGCGCCGCTCC
>DEBN01000151.1:0-5010 GCA_002348825.1 Gammaproteobacteria bacterium UBA2955 | reverse complement strand
GCGTGCACAATCGTCGAGTTGTTGCGCGTTCGCTCGGACCCTGACTACCGGGCATTTCGTATCACTGCGCGAGGTGTGGGGGCCCGTCCTCAGACCACTGCCTTGATCCAGGCCTACGCAGTACTGGAACTCTAGTCGCTAGCTCAATTCGGCCAACTGTTGCATTTGCTCAGCCAATGTCGTCAAAGTGTTTTGCAGTTCTTGGGCGCGCTGTCGTTCCTTTTCGACCACCTCTGCAGGGGCTTTGCTGACAAAGCTGGTATTGTTGAGCTTGCCGGTAATACGCCCAAGATCTGCCTCGCAGCGAGTGACCTCTTTTGCTAAGCGAGCTCGTTCGGCGCCGACATCGATTAATCCCGCCAAGGGCACCATAACTCGCAAGTCCCCGACTAAAGCCAGCGCATTTGGTGGTGGTTCGCTGCCGTGTTCTAGCCATTCGATCGCGGTGACGTTAGCCAGTCGTTTGAGCATTTCGGCGGCGTTGGTGGCCTGCTCGCGATCTCGCTGATTGCCGTCTTGCAGCAGCACAGGTATGCCAAGGCTAGGCTTTATCGAGGCCTCGCCGCGAATATTGCGCAATGCGGTTATCACCGATTTCAGCCATTCTATTTGCTGCTGCGCAGCATCATCTTCCGGCAACTGCTGTTGTTCCGGATAGCTTTCTAGCATCACGCTGTCGCCGCCGATGCCAAGTCGAGGCGCGACCTGCAGCCACAGCGTTTCAGTAATAAAAGGCATAATTGGATGGCTGATGCGGAGCAGCAGCTCTAGCACTTGAAGCAGGGTTCTGCGCGTTGCGGTTTTGTGTTGGTCGCTTATCTCCTCATTCCACAGCACCGACTTACTCAGTTCTAGGTACCAATCGCAGTATTCGTGCCACACAAATTCGTAGATCGCATTGGCGCACAGGTCGAAGCGGTAGGTGTCCAGTGCGAGACGGCAGTCTCCAACAAGTTGCCGCGCTTTATTGAGAATCCATCGGTCGATAACGTTGGGTGATTGCCCCGCTGGATGGCTTAAGTCTTCGTCCACCGTATTCATGAGCACGAACTTACTTGCGTTCCAAAGCTTATTGCAGAAGTTTCGATAGCCGTCTATACGGCTGACATCGAAGCGTACGTCGCGTCCCGTAGTGGCGAGTGCACAGAAAGTGAAGCGCAGGGCATCTGTGCCGTAAGCCGCGACACCGTCCGGAAAATCTTTGCGGGTGAGCGTTTCGATGCGTTTGGCCATCTTCGGCTGGGTGAGATTTGCTGTGCGTTTCTGCACGAGCGATTCGACATCGATACCGTCGATGAAATCTAGCGGATCTAGGCCGTTGCCCTTGGTCTTTGACATTTTCTGACCTTCGCCGTCGCGCACCAGCCCATGTATGTAAACTGTCTTGAAGGGAATTTTTTTGGTCAAACGCAGGGTCATCATAATCATCCGAGCGACCCAAAAGAAAATAATGTCATGCCCGGTAATTAATGTGTTGCTAGGCAAGAACTCGGCCAGAGCCTCGGTTTGCTGCGGCCAGCCCAGAGTGGCGAAAGGCCACAGAGAAGACGAAAACCAGGTCTCCAGAACGTCCTCATCCGGGCTCAGCTTAAGCGTGCTGTCGAGTTGGTACTTCTTGCGAGCGCTGGCCTCGTCGGCGGCGACATAAATGTTGTTGTCGGCGTCATAAAAGGCGGGGATGCGGTGGCCCCACCATTGCTGGCGACTTATGCACCAGTCTTGAATCTCGCGCATCCATGCAAAGTAAAGGTTTTCATATTGTTTGGGCACGAAGGTGATGTCGCCGTTTTGCACCGCATCGATCGCGGGTTTGGCAAGCGGCGCGATGCCCACGAACCATTGATCTGTCAGCAGCGGCTCAATCACGGCCCCGGATCTGTCGCCACGCGGCACCATCAATTTGTGGTCTTCGATAGCACTTACCAGCCCCAGGGCCTGTAGATCCTTAACGATCTGCTCGCGCGCGGCCTCACGACTGAGGCCGCGGTAGACCTCTGGAGCGTTGTCGTTAATGTGCGCAGCCGCGGTGAGAATATTGATCTCTTCAAGACCGTGGCGTTTGCCTAGGGCATTGTCATTGAAGTCGTGGGCGGGCGTTATTTTTACGCAGCCGGTGCCAAACGCCATATCCACATAGGTGTCCGCAACGATAGGGATTTTACGTCCAACCAGAGGCAACTCGACGAATTGGCCAACTAAACTTGCGTAGCGCTCATCGTCGGGATGCACAGCAACAGCACTATCACCGAGCATTGTTTCGGGGCGCGTTGTGGCGACCGTGAGATACTCGTCGCCGTTGGCGGCTGTCGCGCCGTCCGCAAGTGGATAGCGGAAATGCCAGAGGGACCCTTGCTCTTCGCTGTTTTCAACTTCCAGATCGGAGATAGCGGTACCGAGTTCGGGATCCCAGTTGACTAATCTTTGACCGCGATAGATTAAACCATCGTCATAAAGTTGAATGAACGCAGTCTGCACAGCTTCTGCGTAGCCGTCATCCATGGTAAAGCGATCACGAGACCAGTCGAGACTAGAGCCCATGCGTCGTATTTGGTCCGAGATCGTGCCGCCAGACTGGTTTTTCCAGTCCCATACCCTTTCTATAAAAGGGTCTCTTCCCAGCTCATGGCGTGTTTTGCCTTCTGCCGCAAGCTGGCGTTCAACCAGCATTTGGGTTGCGATGCCGGCATGATCGGTGCCCATCTGCCACAGCGTGCGACGGCCGTTCATGCGTTGATAGCGAATCAATGCGTCCATCAACGTTTGGTTGAAGGCGTGGCCCATATGCAGCGTACCGGTTACGTTGGGCGGCGGAATCAGGATGCAATAGGGGTCGCCGTCCCCTTTGGGCTTAAAGAAATCGGAGGCCTCCCAATGCGCGTAAAGCTCGCGCTCGATCTGTTCCGGATTGAAGCTGTTTTCCATAGTTGCTCTGACAGTGCTTTGTGACTCTGGCGAACGATCGCCCTTAAAGGTAAGACCGGGATTAATGCTCCCAGTCGTTGAGTTCGTGGTGGTGCAGCGGAAAGCCGCGAGCTTGGTAGTACTTGTATCGATCCCGCCCTTGCTCACGATTTTCGCCAACAACGATCTCAGCAACTCGATCAAAGCGCCCGAAAAAGCTCGGTATCTCGGTCGCGAGGTTAATCAGTAAACCGGCCTGCAACAGCGGCTCATTAAAACCCACATGAATCGGGCTAGTGCTGGTTTGATTGTCCTCGTCGATAACTTGATGAGGTAAGAATCGGTGCTGCGGGTAGTCCCACATGAGCGCATCGACAGCAGTTGCTGTGGGTGCATCCTGCACATGCACATGCACATCCAACTGGTTCTGCAGTGCCTTTAAACTAAGGCGACAAGCGAAACGCATGGCGGCTTCGGCGCCCATGTCTGGGAGGATATAAAAGTCCACGCGCGTCATGTTGTCGGACCGGCGCCGCCGCTTATGCTTGGTTTTGCAAATAATTGAATAGCATAGGTACCGGACGTCCGCTGGCGCCCTTGCGAGCGCCGCCATGAAATGCGCTGCCCGCCACGTCCAAATGCGCCCAGCTTACACCGTCGACAAAACGCGATAGAAAACATGCAGCGGTCACACTGCCGGCTTCACGACCGCCAACGTTTGCCATGTCCGCAAAATTTGAATTTAGGGCTGCTTGGTAGTCGTCCCAAAGTGGCATGCGCCAGCTGCGGTCATTGCTATGCTCACCGGCGTTCAGCAGGGCGTCGGCAAGGTCGTCGTTATTCGAATACAGAGCACTGGCATGCGAGCCGAGCGCGACGATGCAGGCCCCTGTCAGAGTTGCGACATCCACTATAGCTTTGGGTTTAAAGGTCAGTGCATGGGTCAGCGCATCGCACAATACTAAGCGTCCTTCAGCGTCCGTATTAAGTATCTCGACCGTCTGGCCGGACCGACTCTTGACAATATCGCCGGGCCGAGTGGCGCGACCGCTCGGCATGTTTTCTGCCGCGGCAACGATGGTCAACAAATTAATCGAAAGGCCGGCTTCGATCACCGCCTTGGTGACGCCCAAGACGCTGGCGGCGCCGCACATATCGAATTTCATTTCGTCCATGCCAGGGGGTGGTTTTAGCGAAATTCCGCCAGTATCGAAGGTGATGCCTTTACCGACCAAAGCGATGGGTGCGTCGCTCTTTTTGCCACCCGAGTACTGAATGATGATCATGCGTCCGGGCTGGTCACTGCCTTTCGATACGGCCATGAATGCACCCATGCCGAGTTCGGTCATCTTCTTTTCGTCTAACTGGGATACCCGTACTTTTGCTGAACGACCGAGCTTGCGGGCTTGCGCTAACAGATAATTTGGGTGACATACATTGGGCGGTTCGTTACCAAGGTCTTTGGCCAGTTGCATCCCTGCGTCCAGCGCGTTACCCATCTTGACGGCAGAACGAACCGTTTTGCTGTCGGCCTCGCTCGCGTGAATTTTGATGCGCGTGAGTTGATGCAGCGGTTTGGGTTTTGATTTGTGATGACGGAACTGATAACCCGCGTGGCTGCAGGCTTGCATCAGCGTGCTGGCTTTCCACTCTGCGTTTTTACCTTTAATTCTGGTGTCGCCTAACGCGATAACGGCCTGCCCGATGGGTAGTTTTACCGCCTCCTGCGCGGCTAGGTTGGCCACTTTGGTGAAAATCGCTGCACTTGGGTTATCCAGACCACCTAACACCAGTATTCGCGCCACAGCGCCGTCTAGATGTACACACTGACTGTTGCCTGAACTGTCTTCGAAATCTTTAGTGTTGCGACTAAACTGTTGCTGCTCGCCCAGAGCGCGTGCAACGCGTTTAGCAGTCTTTAGATCGGTGATCAGACAGGGGGTTCTCAGTTTTTGGATATTGCCGACGACAGTGGAGTATTTCATTGATCGATAGAGCCTATGTAGACAGCGCGATATGGCGCTAAAGGGCTAGCAGTTTAGTCGATTTTGGAGAGCGCATCAGCCCCCAGAGCCCGTTGTATGGCGGGGTCGGCTTAGCGCGGAATAT
>DEBN01000126.1 GCA_002348825.1 Gammaproteobacteria bacterium UBA2955 | reverse complement strand
GTTATCCAAATGCTGAACAGATGTTTGGTACGAATGCGTGTGTGCATAATAAATCGTGGTTCTGGGACGGCGTGCGATTCACTGTTCTGCAGCATGTCAAAGGCGTTAGCCGGAACGATCGCTCGTGTACGCTGTTGGTGGAAAGTGGCTTCATAGGTGATCGTCCGACGCATGCGGTGTATCTGAGCGGGGATGTGTCTACTGCGGCGGAGGAGGTTTTGCTGAATTGGTTGCCGAGGGGAGTTACGTTGCTGATTACACCACATCACGGCAGCCGATCTTCATCGTCTTCGGCTTTCGTGCGGCACTTGGCGCCAATGTGGGCGGTGCATAGTGCGGGTCGGTTCAATCGCTATGGTCACCCGCGCGACATCGTGGTTCAGCGATACGCATTGGAGGGCGCGGCTCAGGTGATTACTGGGGTGTCTGGAGGAATTACTTGGAGCAGTTTCTCCGCAGAGCGCCTGTTTACTCAGCGTCAGCGTTGGTTTGATGCTCAGCGATGATCTGTGCCGCGTCTGCCTGGCGAATCAATTTTTTTAACGAATCCAGGAGTTCGGTTTGTTCTTCCGGGTTCAGAAAACGGCCGATTTCGAGCTCGGTACCTCTGTGTACAAGGGATACCTTTTTGCGGTACCAAGGATGGAGTGCCGGCTGCACCTGAATTTTGGTAAAGAAGCGCTGCCATTGATAGGTTTGTTGAGGCCGCTTGATGCCGACTTCGAGAGTAATCGTTTCGGGTGTCAGCGACAGTACCTCCTGGAGGCTTGATCGCCGCAAGCACAGCCATAAACAGTAGCTCAGTACGGCCATCTCTAAAGCGGTAAAAGGCAGAACCACCCAATAACCCATAGCAGTGAAGGTCAGCGCAATGCTAAATGAAACGGTCATCATGAACATTAGGAAATATCCCAGTGCCTTCCAACTTAAAGAGTGATTTGGCTGCATGGTAATTGTGCCAATCACGGAATCAGAGCGTTCATTGGGCGCATGCGAAATGCAGGTAATCATTGGCGTCGAGATGTTGAATAAACTAATTGCAGTTGAATAGATGTGTTGTCGAAATGCTGTGAAATCAGTCACCCACAATTGGTACAAGCGCTTGAAAATATCGATTATGGCCGCAGTTTATCTTTGAAGTAACCGAACGTGTAAGGCAGAAAAGCGCGCAGGCAGAGTATCGATGGAGACATTTACCCACAGAGTTGAAGTTGCATTGAATGATGCACAGCAGTCGGCCCAGTCGCTGCAGCATCCAGAACTGAGACCAGTTCATGTGCTTGCGGCGTTTTTTAACATGCAGGAATCGCTTGCGGTGGATGTTGCTAATCAACTTGGCGTGCTGCCCGAGGTTCGTGAGCGACTTAAGTGCGCGGTCGCGGACCTGCCTACATTGAGGCATTCGGCAAGCGAGCTGCGCATCGGCAACGACTTAGCACAAGTGCTTGCGACTGCGCGAACAATGAGTGAAACGGCGGGCGATCGATTTGTGCCTGAAGAATGGGTTTTGTTAGCGCTGGTTGAGGAGCCAGCGCTGAGGCAGTTGCTGAAGCCGTTTGGTATTTCCCCTGAGCCGGTTAGAGCCGCCGCGAATACTCATCGTCAAGGAAAAAACGTGTTAGAAAAAAACGAAGAAGATCAACGTTTGGCGTTAGAAAAATACACCATCGATCTCACCGCGCGAGCCTTGGAAGGTAAGCTCGATCCGGTGATCGGCCGCGATGAGGAAATTCGACGTACGGTGCAGGTGTTGCAGCGACGGACTAAGAATAATCCGGTTCTTATCGGTGAGCCCGGCGTGGGGAAGACTGCAATCGTCGAGGGTTTGGCGCAACGGATCATTAACGGTGAAGTTGCCGAATCCTTGAAGGACAAGAAAGTATTGTCGCTGGATATGGGGGCTTTGATTGCTGGCGCGAAGTATCGGGGCGAATTTGAGGAGCGCCTCAAGGCCGTGCTGAATGATCTCAGTAAACAAGAAGGTCGAGTTATTTTGTTTATCGATGAATTACATACCATGGTTGGCGCGGGTAAAGCCGAGGGTGCCATGGATGCTGGCAATATGCTGAAGCCGGCTCTGGCGCGAGGTGATCTGCATTGTGTGGGTGCGACAACTCTGGATGAGTACCGTACTTATATAGAAAAAGACGCCGCTTTGGAGCGGCGCTTCCAGAAGGTGCAAGTTGACCAACCAGATCTGCAGAGCACCGTTGCCATTCTTCGTGGTCTTAAGGAGCGCTACGAAGTCCATCACGGCGTAAATATTACGGATCCTGCGATTGTCGCGGCGGCCACGCTGTCGCATCGCTACATAACGGATCGACAGTTACCCGACAAGGCGATCGACCTTATTGACGAGGCTGCGAGTCGTATTCGTCTGGAAATAGATTCCAAGCCCGAGAGCATGGACTCGCTCGAGCGGCGTCTAATGCAGATCCGCATGGAAATTGAGGCGCTAAAGAAAGAACAGGATGAAGCCAGTCGAGCGCGTCTTGTGGAATTGCAAAACACCGCCACCGAGCTGGAGCAAGATTACAGTCGGCTCGATGAAGTGCTGCAACGGGAAAAGGCCTCGTTAAAGGGCGCTCAGAGCACTAAAGAAGCGCTGGAGTCCGCGCGTCGCGAGTTCACCGCTGCGCGAAGGGAGGGCGATTTAACGCGGATGTCGGAGTTGCAGTACGGTGTTATTCCAGATTTGGAAAAACAGATCGCCGATGCACCGGAATCCACTGCAGGTAATCAGTTGCTGCGGGACAGGGTCACAGAGGAAGAAATAGCTGAGGTGGTTGCTAAGTGGACCGGTATTCCGGTCGCCCGGCTAATGTCTGCAGAAAAACAGCGTTTGCTGCAGTTGGAGGATGAGTTGTCGAAACGCGTTGTTGGTCAACAACAGGGCATTGAGGCGGTAAGCCAAGCGGTACGCAGAGCCCGTGCGGGACTCGCAGAGCGAGATCGTCCAAATGGCTCGTTTATGTTTCTTGGGCCTACGGGTGTCGGTAAAACCGAGCTTTGTAAAGCATTAGCTGAGGTGCTGTT
This sequence comes from Gammaproteobacteria bacterium UBA2955, assembly GCA_002348825.1. Classification (GTDB taxonomy): domain Bacteria; phylum Pseudomonadota; class Gammaproteobacteria; order Pseudomonadales; family Azotimanducaceae; genus UBA4421. The sequence continues at coordinate 14,501 of DEBN01000126.1, read as the reverse complement.
CGACAGCGCTGACGCACTATTGCGCATCGATATGTCCGAGTTTATGGAGAAGCATTCCGTTGCTCGGCTTATTGGTGCACCTCCGGGGTATGTTGGCTATGAAGAAGGAGGCTATCTGACCGAGGCCGTGCGGCGAAAGCCTTACTCACTGATCCTGTTAGACGAGATCGAGAAAGCGCATTCCGATGTGTTCAATATTTTGCTACAGGTGCTAGATGACGGTCGTTTAACCGACGGGCATGGCAGAACCGTCGACTTCACTAATTGTGTTCTTGTTATGACCTCTAACCTTGGTTCAGAAGCCATTCAGGCTCTCAGCGAAAATGGTAACGAGGCGCGCATAGACAGTACGGTTATGGGGATTGTTGCTCAGCACTTTCGCCCCGAGTTCATCAATCGAATCGACGATGTTGTAGTCTTCAAGCCCTTGGGTGAAGAGCAAATTGGGCAAATCGCGCAACTTCAGCTTGATGCACTGAATCGGCGCTTAGCCGAACAGGATTTGCAGCTGACGCTTAGCGAGGACAGTTTCAAGTCCGTAGCAGCAGCAGGATACGATGTCGTCTATGGCGCTCGGCCTTTGAAAAGAGCGATACAGCGTTTGGTGGAAAATCCACTGGCTAATCAGATCTTGACCGGAACGTTTGCCCCCGGGGCAAAAATTCTTGGTGAATGGCAGGGCGAGGGGCTAAATTTCAGCGAAATAGAGGCAGAATAAAATATTGTATAAATATACAGTAGCAGTAGACTGGTAACCGTGGAAATGCATAACCCAATACAGCAAGACTGGCTCCTAGAGTACAGAGTGGATAACTGTTGTGATGTCGAAAAAATCCAACTGCCCGCCAACGCGTCTGAGTCACAGACCCCGCTTGGCATCACGCTGCCTCTCTTTATCGAGTCGCATCAAACAGATAGCCCGGTGGTGAAGGGTGTCGATCGAAAGCAGCTGCAGCAGCTTCGAGGTCCCGCGGTAGCGGCTACACGCCCCCGCAAGGGCGCCAACTTGGAGTCGTCGCAAGGCGGCGACACGTCGCGCAGCAAAGGCGAGCGTGGAGGGTTGTCAAGGTCCCCGGACCCAGTGCGTGAACACCTTGATTCCGCGATGCACTTGGCTGAATCGTTGCGAGGGCCGGCAAAAAAATGCTCATATCGACAGAGGAAAACTACTGGGGTGTTGATCTGTCAGCACTTGTTGGCCGCGTTAAAGTTGGCAGACCATGACGGTGATGATGCAAACAGTCAGCCGATACCCGGCGGTTAAGTATCACACCTCGCGCTGCATTCCAGCTAACATAACCCTTCCTCAAACAAAGGCAGAGTTAATGTGCTGAAAAAATGTCTATTCCCGGTAGCTGGGTACGGCACGCGGTTTCTGCCCGCAACCAAAGCTATGCCGAAAGAAATGCTGCCGATATTGGACAAGCCGTTGATCCAGTATGGGGTGGAGGAGGCGGCCGACGCTGGATTAAAAAACATTTGTTTTGTTACAGGACGAGGCAAGCGCGCGATCGAGGATCATTTCGACGTTAATGTAGAGCTAGAAAGTTCTATTGCTGGAAGCGGCAAAGAGGCAGCTCTTGAAGGCATACGCGAACTGATTGAACAGTGTTCGTTTTCGTATACTCGACAACGCCAGATGCTGGGCTTGGGGCATGCGATTCTAACGGGACGACGAATCATCGGGGATGAGCCTTTCGGCGTTATTTTGGCGGACGATCTGTGCCTAACGCCGGCAACCGAACCCGGTGTGATGGCGCAAATGTCAGCGCTTTATGAGCAGCATCGATGCAGTATTATTGCCATCGAGGAAGTCCCTGTCGATCAGGTGGACCGTTATGGGGTGATCGCCGGAGACGCGGTAGATAAAGATCTGTTAAAGGTTAAGGATATGGTGGAAAAACCAGCCCGTGACCAAGCGCCGAGTAATTTAGCCATCATCGGGCGCTACGTCCTGACCCCCGACATTTTCGACATTCTCGAAAACATTCCCGCCGGGCGTAATGGCGAAATTCAAATCACCGATGCCCTATTGCAGCAGGCCCAACAGGGTGAGGTCATTGCTTATAAATTTAGGGGCCGTCGTATTGACTGCGGAACCGTTGACGGATTCGTGGAAGCCACCAATTACTGTTTCGAACAACTAGGCAGGTAATAGATGTCCATGGAATTCGCTCTTGGTCAGGCCGCTGCGCGTCCTAATGCCCCGATGAGCTTGGCCCAGCCCATTGGCTTGGAGGCTTTGCCCACACCTGCACTGGTGTTAGAGCGTGGGGCTATGGAGCGCAATATGCGCAAAATGGCCGATCATCTTCAGCGTTCAGACAAAGGTTTTCGTCCCCACAGCAAGACGCATAAGTGCCCTACGATTGCCGCCTTACAAATGGATATGGGCGCTGCCGGTGTATGTGCAGCGAAAATCAGTGAAGCGGCGATTATGTTGGCCGCAGGAATTCCATCTGTGCTGATCACGTCGCCGATTGCCACTTTCGCAAAGGCGCGAGCGCTGAATGCTCTGCTCGCACAATACCCCGAGCATCAACTGCTTATGGTGATCGACTCCGATCAGGGATTGGCGGCACTGCAAAACGCTTTGGATGCAGAGAGTCGGCTGGGGCTGCTGGTTGACATAGACCTCAAAATGGGCAGAACCGGAACCCGGGAGGTCGAGACCATGCTGCGCCTGATTGACGCCATAGCAACTGATGATCGATTCGACTTTCGTGGTATTCAGCACTATGCCGGTCATCTGATGCACATAGAGGACTATGCAAAGCGGCGCGACAAGTCTCTTGCTTCTTGGGCACGACTAGATGAATTTTTCGCGGCCTTGGAGGAGCGTGGTATCCCTTGCGATATTGTCACCGGCGGAGGCACAGGCACCTACGATGTCGATGTTGCGGTGGAGCGGCTAACCGATGTGCAGGTGGGCAGCTATATTTTTATGGATGAAGAGTATCGGGCTTTAGCGAGCGCGCGAGATAGCCGTTTCGAAGATTTTGAGCTCGCTCTGACCGTTGCCTGCAGTACCATTAGTCAGCCTCAATCAAAAACAATCACCGTAGACGGAGGCTACAAGGCATTTGCCTCCGACTCGGTAAATCCTGTTTGTGATGATTTGCCAGGCGTTGAGTATCGTTTTGCTGGTGACGAGCATGGCGTACTGCTGCTGGCTGACGGGCAACAAGAAGTGCAGCTCGGTCAGGTTTTAAGGTTCGCGGCACCGCACTGTGACCCGACCGTTAATTTGCACGACTACTATTGGGTGTTAGAAGAGGATGGTTTGGTGCACAGCGTGTGGCCGATCAGCGCGCGAGGGTGCAGTTGGTAGCCATCCTTATAAGGTGCCGAGGGTTGTCGTGATTGATCTCATAGTAGCGGGCGGATGGTTAATGCTGCCGATTCTAAGCTGTAGTGTTGTTGCTGCTGCAATTTGTTTAGAGCGTTACTGGTCGTTGCGAGAGGAGCTGGTTATGCCGCCCGAACTGCTGGCGTTGACGTTGCCGCAGTTGCAGCAGCTGCTGGAGGATTCGGCTTCTCGGGAACAGCTGCTACAGCACTCTCCGCTGGGTGCCGTGTTGGCAGTTTTAGGGCAGGCGGATGCAGCAGAAATGGAAGGCGCTCGAGAGGCGGCGCTGACCAGTGTTGCCCATGATCTTGAAACGTATCTCACGGCTTTGGGGATAATCGCTTTGATCAGTCCGCTATTGGGCATTTTGGGTACCGTTGTAGGTATGATCGACGTCTTCACCTCTGTGGTGTCAGCGTCCGGCGAGACCGCAGCGCTCGCCGGCGGCATTTCTACCGCTCTGGTGACTACGGCCGCTGGTCTATCAATTGCGATCCCAACGTTGGTTGCTCATCGATTGTTGTTGCGCAAAGTAGACTCGTTGTTGGTGATGCTGGATGAGGCGAGTCAGCGCTGGCGGGTGCGGCTGTGCGCGGAGCTCCAGGGCTGATGGCTATGGTGAGGAGGCGCCGTCGTCATGAATCAGCGTTAGAGCTAACGCCCTTGCTCGATGTGATTTTTTTGCTGTTAATTTTTTTTATGGTGTCGACTTCGTTCGTTGTAAACCGGGAAATCCCTATCCAACTTCCGCAGTCGAGTAGCGCCAGTATAGATGCCAGCAATGACCGATTAATCATGGCGATAGATGCTGCTGGGAATTTCTCGCTTGATGGCGAGAAAGTGAGTGACGTAGAAATAGCTGAGCTCGCTGAAGCCCTCAAGCGCAAACTAGACCAAGCCGCAGCCGAAAAAGCTTCGATTCGGTTAGACGTCGATGAGGCCACGGATTATCGATTCGTAATCAAAGCAATGGATATCTGCCGTCAGGTAGGTATCAGCGACGTGCGCTTGAATACTCTTAGCAAAGATTGAATAAGTAGTAATGGCCAATTCTTCCGATTGGGATACATACAAGCGTTTGCTGAGTTATTTGGCACCTTATTGGTTTTTGTTTGCGATTTCCGTGGTTGGATTTTTGTTGGCGGCTGGCGCAGAGGGATATTTTGTTCGGTTGTTCGGCAATTTAATTGATGAATGGGACAATGAAGCAGCCAGAGCCGCCGCTACGATCCCATTAATGATGGCGGCGGCGGCAGGGCTGCGCGCGGTAGGTACCGTGATTGGAGAAAGCGTAATGGCTAAGGTCTCCTTCAATATGGTGTTCAACCTACGGCAGCAACTCTTCGACCAGTTAATGCGTTTACCGAATAACTATTTCGACGCGAATGCACAGGGCCATATCGTTTCGCGCATTACTTTTACCGTCACTCAACTTCGCGACACAAGCACTGACGCAATTCGTGCGGTGGTTCAAGATGGCCTCAAAGTTATTGTGATCGTTGGCTTTATGTTGGCGCTGAATTGGCGCTTAACTCTTATCTTTATTGCCTCAGCGCCGCTTTTGGCGCTGGTTGTGGTGTTTGCCAGTGGCCGATTTCGCCGTATTGCCAAGCGCATTCAAAATTCAATGGGTGACGTCACCCATGTCGTCTCCGAGGCCGTAAACGGCTTTAAGGTCGTCAAGACCTTTGGCGGTGAGCGTTACGAACAGGGCCGCTTCGATCGGGCGAGTAAAGTTAATCGTCAGCAGAATTTAAAGATGGCGATGACGCGCGTTTTCAGCTCTCAGTTGAATGAAACGATTATAGCTGTGGCATTGTGCTCGTTGATTTTGCTGCTCTATAGACCAGATGTGGGCGGTTCGTTGAGCGGTGGCGAAGCCGTGATGTTCCTGAGTTGGGCGGGCATGCTAGGCCGGCCGATTCGAAAACTTTCGGAAATTAACGCAAAGCTGCAGCGCGGTATTGCGGCAGCTGAGGATGTCTTTGCACAACTTGATGCGGGGGTGGAGTGCGACAGCGGATCGCAGACGATTGCCCGAGCTGACGGCAGGTTGCATATCGAAAACGTAAGCTTCCGCTATCAAGACGACGGCCCCGATGTATTGCGAGAGATTAATTTAGACATTGCGGCGGGGCAGAAGGTGGCACTCGTCGGACGTTCGGGCAGTGGCAAGTCTACCTTGGCCAGTTTGTTGCCTCGCTTCTACGACGTGCATAGAGGTTCTATAAGTCTTGACGGCTGCAATATAAACGATCTGCAGCTCGCCTGTTTGCGACAGCAGATTGCTTTGGTTACCCAGCAAGTAACGCTTTTTAACGACACGCTTCGCAACAATATCGCTTATGGGGATTTGGCCGGTGTGGATGAGGCCGATCTTTTGCTGGCCATCCAACGCGCCCATGCGGATGAATTTATAGCGGCTTTGCCTCAAGGGTTAGACACCATGGTTGGTGACGATGGCGTATTGCTGTCGGGAGGGCAGCGCCAAAGAATCGCCATTGCCAGAGCCTTGTTGAAAGATGCGCCGGTGCTGATTATGGATGAAGCCACCTCTGCACTCGATAATGAATCAGAGAAGCATATACAAGCCGCGTTGGTAGAGGTGATGCAGGGCCGCACGACATTGGTGATCGCCCACCGACTCTCAACGATCGAGTCGGCGGATAGGATTGTGGTGCTTGAACGTGGCCGAATCGTGGAAGAGGGTACGCATCAGCAGCTGCTCGATTCGGGCGCGCAGTACGCGAGTCTTCACGCTGCCCAATTTCAAGAAACGCCAGAAGAAAATCAGGCATTAGACCCTGAGATAGAAACGGCAGCGCCAGCATCTAGATCTCAGGGGATGCCGTTTATGGGCGATTACGCAACACGTTCCGCGTCCGTCTTAACCGCTGCCTGGTACAGCGGCGCGCGCTGGCCCCTAGTGCTGCTGCCTTTGTCCTGGCTGTATGGTGTTGTCGCCGATCGCGTCAAGAGGTCGCAACAGCGGCGCGCTGCATCTACTGGCCGTGCTGCAGCACCCGTCATTGTTGTAGGCAACATAACCGCAGGAGGCACCGGCAAAACACCGATGGTTATCTGGCTTGTTGAGCAGTTAAAGCAACGAGGCTTTATCCCTGGGGTCGCTATGCGCGGGTACAGGGGTAAAGCGAGTCGGACAGGTTCGTTGGTGCCTGTCGATGGTGGCGCGGCGACCTATGGTGATGAGGCGGTACTGATGCGCCGCCGGCTCCTATGTCCGGTAGCGGTGGCTGCAGATCGACCTAAGGCGGTGGCGATGCTCATCCAAGATGGCTGCGATGTGGTTGTGAGTGATGACGGTTTGCAGCATTACGCTATGGAGCGAGATATTGAAATTGCGGTCGTAGACGGCGCTCGTGGTCTCGGTAATGGTCGTCTATTACCTGCTGGTCCATTAAGAGAGCCTCGGTTACGGCTCGAGAGCGTTGATTGGGTTGTCAGTAATGGATGCGCAAGTAGTCTGCGAGATAATGAAATCGTAATGCAAGCTCGAGCTCTCGACTTCGTCAATCTAAGCAACAATACGCGGCTTTCGATCGACGAGTTTGTGCGTGAGCATAGATTAGTGCACGCACTTTGTGGCATTGGTAATCCAAATCGGTTCTTAGAGACGTTACAAGCGCTCGGAGTGTCTGCGGACTTACACGAATACGCCGATCATCACGACTACTCCGGCTCAGAAGTAATGTTTTCAGACGGTCTGCCAGTGGTTTGTACAGAAAAAGATGCAGTGAAATTGCGCGAACTTGACCAAGACTTAAGCCATGTGTGGGCATTGCGGATTGAAATAAGTTTCACCAAGGACATCGGTATGACGCTGGACGCGCTGTTGTCCGACAAAGGGATTGCGCCACGAAAGTTAAGGGCCGAGGAGCGCTAGTCGTATGTTGGTTCACGTTGTAATTCCGGCGCGATATGCCTCCACCCGATTGCCAGGAAAGCCTTTGGCGGATATCGCTGGGCGGCCAATGGTTGTGCGCGTCGCAGAGAGAGCGACCGCGTCAATCGCCGATGATGTCATGGTGGCTGTGGATGACCTGAAGGTTGCGCACGCGGTGCAGGCTGCCGGGTTTGAGGCGGTCAGCACCGACGAGGCGCATTCGTCGGGCTCGGATAGGAGCATGGAAGTTGCCCGCATAAAAGAATGGGCAGATGAAGATATTGTCGTGAATGTTCAAGGAGACGAGCCGTTGATTCCCGTTGCCATTATCGATCGTTTGATCGATAGCATGCGCAGCGCCCGCGATCTGCAGATGGCAACCGTTGCTGAGCCTCTCGAAACGTTAGCCGACTTTTTGGATCCAAATGTGGTTAAGGTGGTAACGGATGATCGGGCCTGTGCGATGTATTTTTCCAGAGCGAGCATTCCCTATCCTCGCGACGCGCAGAAAAATATGACCGAGCGGGCGTGGCTTGAATTTTCGCAGGATAAAAAAATACGGCGTCATGTCGGTATTTACGCTTTCCGAGTCAGCGGCCTACGCCGATTTGTTGAACTGGGTCCGAGCTCATTGGAGCAAGTGGAAATGTTGGAGCAGTTGCGCTGGCTGCAGGCAGGATACGAGTTGCTGGTTGTGGACGCGGATGAACGCGTTCCTGGCGGCGTTGATACGCCAGCCGACCTAGAGCGTGTAAGAGCGCTCTGGTCGGAGGCTGGAGGTTAGCGAGGACTATTTAGGCGCCATGCGGATTCCGCCGTCAAGGCGTATGGTTTCGCCATTCAGATAGGCGTTTTCAACGATTTGTTTGCTCAAGGACGCGAATTCAGGTGGCAAACCAAGTCGCTTCGGATATTGAACCATTTCGATCAACGGATCCCGTACCTGATCAGGTGCGCCGGCCATCATGGGCGTATTGAAAATGCCTGGCGCAATGGTGCAAATACGTACACCTTGACGCGATAAATCGCGTGCGATTGGCAGCGTCATACCTGCGACGCCGGCCTTGCTGGCGGAATAGGCTGCTTGGCCGATCTGGCCGTCGAAGGCGGCAACCGATGCGGTATTTATGACGACTCCGCGCTCTAATGCCTCGCCCTCTGGCTCGTTCATTTGCATGATTGCCGCGCACTTACTTAACACCGAGAAGGTGCCAATAAGATTAACCTGAATGATGAAATTAAACTTAGCGATGTCCAGCGCGCCCTCGCGTCCGACAGTGCGCGCCGCCGCGCCAATGCCCGCGCAGTTGACGTTGATATGAATCGCGCCGTGATCCGCGTGAATTTTTTCTATGGCTGCGGTGACTGACGCTTCGTCGGTGACGTTGACCTGATAGGCCGACGCATTACCAATTTCTTCGGCCGTTGCGTTTGCTAGGTCCTCGTTAAGGTCAAGGATTGCAACCTTGCCGCCATGGGCAACGATCATTTCCGCGGTTGCTCGACCCAAGCCGGATGCGCCGCCAGTGATGACCGCCAGTTTTCCTTCAATGTTCAATGGTTTTCCCCGTTAGTTTCGTAGCGCAAGCTAGTATACATTACGACTATTGTTCTGCGGCTTTTGAGCGTGCTTTATAAGCGAGATTTTTTAACCTGCAAAGAAGCCGATGACTGGCTGCGCTGGCTCTGTGAGGCAGGTAACGTATCATGGCGCCAAGAATCATTCCGTATTTTTGGCCGCGATGTTATGGCCCCGCGGCGCTTGGCTTGGTGCGGGGATCGAGGTCTCAATTATCGCTATACCGGTATCGACCACCCAGCGGAGGGTTGGCCGAGCGAGTTGGCAGCTCTGCGCGAGCGTATCCAGACATTCGCCTCTCAACAATTTAATTTTTTACTGCTCAACCGCTATGCCGATGGTCGGGATTACATGGGTTGGCATCGCGATGACGAAGTGGGTTGCGCGGGGAATATCGCCTCTCTAAGCCTGGGCGCGCGTCGGAGGTTTCGTTTCGAATCCGAGTCGAGTGGCTCGCGCCAGCACATAGATCTTGAGCACGGTTCTTTATTGCTTTTCGACGGTCGCCAAAAACATTGCCTTGCAAAAACCGCCCGTCCTACTCGGGAGCGTATAAACCTCACATTTAGGTTGCTGAATCTGTAATGAACCTCATAAGAAATATGGCGCTGCCGAACACTATGGGGCTAGAAAGTTTTGCGGAATTTGGCTGTGTTCTTAAATGCAGTAACGATGTTGTGATGGCGCAGCAGCTCGCTCGCGAACGTAATTTACCTTTTCGCGTCATAGGCGCAGGTTCAAATATTTTGCCTATGCCAACGGTTAGCGGTGTTGTGGGTGTCATGGCAATCGAAAGGCTTCGCGTCGTTCGGAAGTACGCTGCTGAGCTCCAGCTAGAGGTAGGTGCGGGCCAAAACTGGCACGAATTGGTGCTTCACTGCACAGAGCGGGGCTGGTCTGGAATTGAGAACTTAGCCTTAATTCCGGGTACCGTAGGCGCTGCGCCAGTACAGAATATTGGCGCCTATGGCGTTGAACTTGGCGATGTCGTTGATGCGGTACAGGTGATCGACGCAGCCGGCAAAGTGTTTTGGTTGTCTCGAGATGAGTGTGCTTTCGCGTATCGTCGCAGTCGTTTTCAGCATAGCCCCGAAGAGATCATTATCGCTGTGCGGCTCAACCTTTCCACAGCATTGCAGGTGAATATCGACTACCCGGATCTAGCCGATTATCTGCAAGGGCATGCGGATTTGACTCCGCAGCAGATCGCAGCTGCGGTGATTGCTATTCGGTCGGCGAAATTGCCTGACCCCAGGGTATTTCCCAACGTCGGAAGTTTCTTTAAAAATCCAATCATTCAAGAATCACAAATAGCGTATTTCGAAGAGCTGGGCCTGACGGTTTTCCATACGCAAGCCGGTGCCAAACTTTCAGCCGCACAACTTATTGACAAGTGTGGCTGGAAAGAGCAACAGATTGGAGATGTTCGATGTTGGCCTAAACAACCGCTAGTGCTGGTAAATCATGGCGCTAGAGAGGCAGCGCACATCTTTGAGTTTGCCTCTGATGTGCGCGCCAGCGTCGCGAAGGCTTTTGCTGTCCAGCTCGAAACAGAACCGTCGATATTGTCTTAATCGCTACCGTTTTGATCTTGGTTGGGTACTTTTACCCCTTGGGATCGAAGCTCGGCCTCGCGTTCGCGACGACGAACTTCTCGCGGATCGTTCGCAGCGCGTATCGTTTTCTCGGGGTTTTCAGATCGGCCGCTTTTCTCCGCGGCACCGTCCGGAGCGGCATCTGCTGCTGCGGGGGGAGCTTGGTCGCCTTCAATCTGCCCGGTGTTGGCGGCAGCTTTGGGTGTATCTTCTGAGGTTAACAGATCCGCATGGTCGCTGGCCTCTGGCTCGATTGCGGCGTCTTTTTCATCCGTTGTAGATTTGATCGATGAGGACTCCGGTGACTGTTGCGTCGGTTCTTCGATCGCCGTATCTACGGCAGCAACTGAGATCTCTGTTTTTGGGGCTGCCGTTTGTTGTGACGCTGCGGCATCATCGCTATTCAGTGCAGCTGGCTGGCTGGGCGTTGCCGCCACTTCATCGCCCCGATTTCTTGGGTCGTTGCCGGCTCTAACAGGCGATGTGGTCGATATATTGGGCATACCAGCGGCCTCACTTGGCACTGGAGCTGAGTCTGCAACGTCTGCGTTAGCTGCGCTTTCGGCTGGCTTGGCGTCGGTCTCAACGTCGGCCTGAGTCTGAACGGATGGCGCTTGCTCGCGTCGCGGAGCGCTGCGATCTCGTTTTGGTTGACGCTTGCTTTTCGCTAGGTCTTCGGCACTGGGTTGTCGTTCGTCCGCTGATGCGGCAATAAATTCCTCTTGCTGTTCCGGTCGCGTCGACCTGTTCCTGCCGCGACTCTTGGCCTCGCTGCGTTCCGGCGTCCCGGTATTTTGTTTACCAGGACCCTTTCGATCTTCGTGAGCCTGTTTAATCTTAGGCTTCTGGTCACGCTCTTGGTTGTCGCCACGACTTTGTTCCGAGCGATTGTTGTTACGTTCACGCTTATGATTGTTTTCCCCGCGGCCATTGCCGTCATCGCGGCGTCTGCGCGAGTTACGCGTGGTGTTCGAACGGGTTGATTTTTTTTGTTCGCGACTTTTTTTGTTGTCTGGCTCGGTTACCTCATCTGAGAACAAACTTTTAAAAATCTTGCTTAGAAGCCCCGGCTGTTTATCTGTTTTCGGCGCCGGCATAGGTGCAGTTTCAGGTCGTTCGATCTGTGCTTTTACCGCGGCCTGCGGGTGCTGTGGCAGCGAAGTCTCTTCGGGTATTTCCTGCGCTGCAGCCTGATTTGCCAGCTCTGAGAGCTTATAGCTGGGAACCTCACCTTCCTCTTCTACGTGGTCGTCGCGTAGTCGTTCAACCAAGTAATGTGGAGTCTGTAAGTTAGAATTCGGAATGATGACGATATGCGTGCTGCTGTGTTTCTCAATCTCTGCAAGGTCGCTGCGTTTCTCGTTAAGTAGGAACGCGCCGATAGCGAGGGGTACTTGCACGCGAATCACCGCGCTGCGCTCTTTTAGCGACTCCTCCTCCATAACCCGCAGGATCGCTAATGCCAGAGAGCGGGTGTCGCGAATTCGGCCTTGGCCGTTGCACCGTGGGCACAGTTCCGTGCTGATTTCTTCAAGCGAGGGGCGCAGACGTTGCCGGCTCATTTCCATTAAGCCAAAGCGCGAAATGCGTCCGGTTTGGATGCGTGCTCGATCTGCCTCTAAAGCATTGCGCATCCGGTTTTCGACTGCGCGCTGGTTTTTGCTGTTCATCATATCGATGAAATCGATAACGACCAGGCCACCTATGTCTCTGATTTTTAGCTGTCGAGCGATTTCATCCGCGGCCTCTAAATTAGTATTAAGTGCCGTTTCTTCGATATCGGAGCCCTTGGTTGCGCGTGCGGAGTTGATGTCAATCGACACCAAAGCCTCGGTGGGGTCAATAACTATGCTACCGCCCGATGGGAGCTTAACCGTATGCTCATAGGCCGTTTCAATCTGACTCTCGATTTGATAACGACTGAATAGCGGAATAGGGTCATCGTAAGCCTTAACTTTGTCAGAGTAGTTAGGCATCACTTGAGCAATAAATGCCGAAGCCTCTTCGAACGCTGATTCGCCTTCGATCAGGACTTCGCCAATATCCGGGCGCAAATTGTCCCTAACGGCGCGGAGTACCGCACTGTTTTCTTGGTAGAGCAGCGATGGCGTCTGCTCGGTCGCCGCCGCCGTGTTTATCGCTTGCCAGAGTTGCAGTAAGTATGACAAATCCCAGTTTAGTTCTTCACTGCTTCTACCGACTCCGGCGGTGCGCACAATGACACCCATCCCCTCTGGAATTTCTAGTTGCGCCATCGCCTCTCTTAATTCGTCACGGTCGTCACCTTCAATGCGCCGGGATATGCCTCCAGCCCTCGGGTTGTTTGGCATCAAAACCATGTATCTGCCGGCCAGACTCAGATAGGAGGTAAGCGCTGCGCCTTTGTTGCCGCGCTCCTCTTTTTCTACCTGCACAATTATTTCGGTCCCTTCGCGAATTCCATCCCCACCTTTCTGCTGGTATTCGCGAGCTATTTCTTTCAGTGGCAAGAAGCCGTGACGTTCGGCTCCAAAGTCAACGAATGCAGCTTCTAAGCTTTGCTCGACACGAGTGATTTTCGCTTTATAGATGCTGGACTTTTTTTGCTCTCTCGAGCGGTTTTCTATGTCTAAGTCATAGAGTTTTTGTCCATCGACCAGCGCTATCCGAACTTCTTCTGGCTGACGCGCATTGATTAGCATTCTTTTCATAATGTACTCCGTCCAATGCACTGACGCGCATCGGTTTTGTTTACGAAGTAGATATGAAAGGCTCCGCCTGGTCGTAGCATTCACAGCCCAAGGACAAATCATTATCCTTGACCGAAAAGAAAGCCTATTGATTCGACAATAAACTTTTATGTTTTGCCCAGCGCTTTTGGCACCAGTACAAGCTAGGCCTAGACACAAAGTTTCGTTACAAACCTCACGCTATACGCTTAGCGATTTAACAAATTCTTTTTTCTACGGCGGATTAGATCCGCGACCAAAAAGAGGGCAGGCAACAGGGCTAGTGGGAGCAGCTAACGCTTGCGCCCCAACGGCGGTCTAGAAACAGACCACGTCTTCTAAATTGTCCTTTTATGCTCTTACGCCGTCATCCATATGCGTCCAATCACGTTTAGACCGGCACGCACCATTAGCGGTTTCTCTGTTACGCTACTTCGCTATTAATCTTTACCCGGCACACTTGGTGCCGCATTACTCGTTGAAACACGGGTCATCGACACCGCCGCTTCCTATTAACCTGATTTTGCCTAGAAAGTTAGAATTTACGCCCTAACTGCTACAATAGCGCCAGCGCCTTCGAGGATCTCTTGCAGACAAATTGCACTGGGTCCTCATGACGCCGTTCTAGCGAAAACGCGCGAAGTCTAACAGTGATTGCTAACTCCTTCAAACAATTAAATTTTTTTGCTCGGGTGTAGAACGATGCCGGTAGAGTACGTAGACATCAGTGACGCCGAGGATGTCGGGCAGCGCATTGATAACTTCCTTATGCGCTCGCTAAAAGGGTTGCCCAGACAACGCTTCTACAAAATATTGCGCTCTGGTGAGGTGCGCGTTAACGGTGGCAGGATAAAGCCTAGTTACCGCTTGCAACTTGGTGATCGTATTCGCATACCGCCAGTGACTGTGAAGGCCGAGGTGCCTGTGCAAATGGCAGACGCTACGATAGCAATTCTCGAAGCGGCGATCCTCTACGAAGACGAGGATCTGATCGCTTTGAATAAGCCCTCTGGTTTTGCGGTGCACGGAGGCAGTTCTATTGCTAACGGGGTCGTCGAATTGTTTCGCGTGCTTAGGCAAGCCCCGAGATTGGAGCTTGCACATCGCATAGATCGTGATACCTCAGGGTGTTTGTTGTTGTGTAAACGGCGCTCGATACTGACAGAGGTGCAAGCCGCGTTCAGAGAGCGCAGGGTGAAAAAGAAATACGAACTATATGTCTCGGGGCAATGGCCAAAGTCGACCCGAACCGTTTCGTTACGGTTACAGCGATACGCAACGGCCTCGGGGGAGCGGCGCGTACGGACTTCCTCCTCCGGCCAACTGGCACGGACGGATTTTGCGATCGCAGAACAAAAGCAGAGCG
>DEBN01000125.1 GCA_002348825.1 Gammaproteobacteria bacterium UBA2955 | reverse complement strand
CAGTAGTCGGCGGAGTAGGGCAAATTAAAGGTAGTTTCTATAATAAACTGAGCGACGCGCTGGCCGCTGAATTCAGTTTGATACCGCGTTCGCCCCTGGCCGGCAATCGCTTGGCGGGCGTCGTCATCGTTCTGAAAGGTGTGCAGTTGTTGCTGCAGTTGTACATCGTCGGAAAAGAACACCGCTTCCGACTCTTTGAAGAAGCGCTGATAGCCAGACGCCGCATGCAGAAAAGTGAGGATGCCGTTACCCATCAGCTGTGATAAGCGTGCAGAGGAATAGAGATAGTCGCCCTCATAGCGATTCAGGTTAAGAGCCATTTTGCTGGTGGCGAGAATGCGATCGTAGGCGATACCCCACAGAGGTGGGTTGCCCAGCATACCAAACACACCAAAATTCATTGTTTTCAGGTCTGCTTTGAGCTGAGCAACCTGGGCGACTCGGGGGTCGTCTGGCTTGCCGATGCCGCAAAACAATACATCCCAATCGAACTCGGTTTTACCTGAGTTGTCATGACTTTCGACCGCGGGGTCACAGGGGTTAGGCATGAAGCTGACGCTATTTTGCGGCCGCACAAACGTTTTTAATGCGTCGCCCCCCGTGGTGATAAAGATGCTGTCCACCACCTCGCAGCGACGTTGAATGTTCTGCACGGTGCGCGGATTGAACAGTGGGTCAACGTTGCGATACGCAATACGCAAAGCCGGGTGCCGCCGTTTGATGTCGAGTAGCGTACGGTTGTCGATCAGGTCGGCGTGGCCAAGCAGAATCATTTCCGGCTGAAAGTTGTCGCAGGTTTCGAGCAGCCGTTGGTTGGCGCGACGCCTGCCGATGGGTTTTATTTTCAGCGGCGCTTCGTAGCGCGCGAGGTCGCGGTCGCTGAATTCGAGCACGTTATGGTTTTGTCGAATCAAGCCATGGTAGAGCTTGCGTGAGGTACTCACGCGCAGAGCGCCATAACGGTGCCACTGCCAGTTGTCGACTTGAAGGATGCGCATGCTCGCAGTCTAACGGATTATTCGTGAAGAAAAGCGCCGCGGCTTTATTGCAATATCCCGTCCGCTTCCTTGGCGGCGACGTCGTGGGCCGACATTGCCAGCCAATCTTCCAGCACTGCAGCATTGTCCTCGCCGATTACGCGAACACGTTGATATTGATCGCATGGCGTTGCGTTGAAGTGAATGGGCAGCGCATCGACCCAAGTCGGTCCAAGGTCCGGATGCACGTCCTCCATTGGACGAGAGAATTTTGCCTTCGCCAGTTGTGGATCGCGCTCCATCAGATCGGCACCGTCTTGCACAACGCCAGCGGGTACGCCAGCGGCCTGACAGCGTTGCATCAGGTCATAGGCGTCTTGCTCTTGTGTCCACGCACTCAGGTTTTCTTCAATGGCTCTCTTGTGAGTCAATCGGCCTTGAACGTTGTCAAAATCTTCGGAGGCTGCCCATTCGGGGTGCTGCATCACAGCTTTGAGCGCTGACCATTGAGTGTCAGTCATACACGCAATAGCGATCCATCGCTCATCAAGACCAACAATGTCGTGGGCTTTAGTCGGATCGGTTTTGCATGGGTAGCAGCCGTGTGGCGCGGCATGGTCGTAAGGCAGGTCGTTGCCCACTGGGCGCGCGGCCACGCCGTTTGCAAAGTAGTCCAGTAGTGACGGTCCAAGAAAATTCACGCCCACCTCAAATTGAGAAATGTCGACACGGTGACCGATGCCAGTGCGGTGGCGTTGTTCTATTGCCGCAAGGACGGCGACTGCTCCGTGCAGACCCGCCTGATGGTCGTTGTATGAAAAGCCAATACCGATATCTTCGCGCCCGCTGACGCCGGTCGCGTGGGTCAGCCCGGATAATGCATGGATGGTAGGCGCATAGGTTACGAACTTCGACCAGGGGCCACCATCGCCCATGCCGGACATCTGTACGTAAATGGCTCGTTTGTTCTGCTTGTGGATCGCGTTATAACCGATGCCCCAGCGATCTAAGACGCCCGCGGAGAAGTTGTCGATAACGACGTCGGCTTTCAGACAGAGCTCGAGCGCCACGCTTTTGCCTTCATCAGTCGCCAAATTCAATGCCAGCGCCCGCTTGTTGCGGTTCCACATTAAGTAATACGGGTGTTGAGGGTCTTGGGTGCCCACCGCGCGTTGCACCGAGTTGATTTTTACGACGTCTGCGCCCATGTCGGCAAGAATGCGTGTTGCAAACGGCCCGGCTAGTACGTGGGTAAAGTCTAAAACACGCAGCCCTGCGAGCGGGCGATTGTCGGTACTCATGGGCTGCTCCAGCCGAGTTGAGAAAGGACATTCGCGGCAGCTGTGGTTGCTGTTTTATGGGGAGCTAAAGGTAAGTCGACGCGGCCCTCGCTATTGCTGAAATGGTAGGCCGCGCCCGGGGCGGTGATGGTTTGGCCGTCGACCGTTAATTGGCGATACCAGTCCCGCGCGAGTAACTGAGGGTTCTCGGCTACGGCCTCTAGGGGCAGCACCAAACCGTATGGACAATGTCGCTCTTGGGCTTGAAAAAACAGCTCCTGTGCGTCTTTACCCGCGGCCCAATTGCGCAGAACTTCCATAGACCGTTCTATCCGCAGTCGCAGGTTTTCGGGATCCTGATATTTCGGGTCAATCAAATCTTCTTCAACACCTTCCTCGATAAGCCACATCAATTGAGTGTCGAAGTCCGGGGTAGGGGTCACCATAACGCTGCCATTTTGGGCGGGCATAACCGCATAGGCGTCCGACCAATGCAATGCACCACGCCGAGGCAGTACTTTGCCCTCGGGTTTTTGCAGTGCCTCTGGATACCAGTAGAACATCAGCACATGTTCAAGGCATGAGGCGATGCATTCGTGGACAGCGATGTCGGCGCGTTGGCCCTGTCCGTCTTTCCGCACCTTGGCCAATGCCGCAAGTGCGGCAATAGCGACATAGGCACCGCTGACCATGAAATTTAATTCGCCAAAGCCTTTCAGCGGTGGCGTGTCTATATCGCCGGTTGTTGCCGCGGCTCCACCCAGAGCACCGGCTACCAGATCTGGTGCGAGGTAGTCCTTCCATGGGCCCTCTTTGCCGAACGAAGAAACATCGATGATGACCAGTTCTGGCCGCCGTTCCAGCTGCTTGGTCAGGTTGGCCTCGGCTACCGCAAAGGCGTCTTTGCAACTCAGTACGATGTCGGCGTGCGCCAGCAGTTTATCGAGTTGTTCTTGGCCGTCAGCAGTCTGTAAATCGATGCTAAAGAATCGACGATTTGAGGCAAAAAACGCGTGCCATAGGGAGGTTTGGCTTGCTTGATCCGTAGCCAGCAATGGACCGCGGCGTCGCAGCGGGTCACCCGTCGGTGGTTCCGGGCGCACCACGTCCGCCCCCAGATCGGCCAATAGTTTAGCCCCGTAAATGCCCCTCTCATCCGTCAGGTCGATCACACGTAAGCCGCGTAATGGCATGTTCAGTCTCCGCTCCCGAATAGTCCAAAGGTAATGCATATTTCGCTCAACGCCAACGTGTGGGCAGGCATGGTGCTGGTTGTAGTATGCTCAGAAGAGGAGAGCGGCATGTTAAATCAAGAACAGATCAGTTTTTTTAAGGCCAACGGCTACCTTCTGGTGCCTGGGGTTATGGATTTAGAGCTGTGCGCGCGAGTACGTCAAGCGATGTGGCGATCTCTGCCTGCGAACTCGGAAATGTGCCAGGACCGTCCGAGCACGCACGTAGGGCCCTTTAGTGAAGCGATGCAAAGCGCCGACAGTTTGCATACCCGTATGGGTTATCGCTGGTTAAATCGTTACCTTGGGGTGACCGAGGACGTGGTGAACCTGATCTACAGTGATGCGATATGTGCAATGGCTCAGCAACTGTTGGGTGGCAAACTTCGCCAAGTGATTACCGATGGCGAAGCCATGGGTAGTCGCGGTCCCGCATGGCCAGGTGGCCCGACGGACCCCGCTTTAGGGGTGGATGCTGCCCGCGGTGTTTATTGCACGCTGCCCTATGGGGATAAACCGCGTGAGCCAGACGCATGCCATACAGATGGCCATCCGTTTCAACTGGGCGTTGTGGGTTTGATCGATGACAGCCCCCAAGACGGAGGTGCGTTTAAAGTCTGGCCCGGGTCTCACCGCTCGTTATATCCGACGTTTACGTTGCGCTACGACCAACCGCGTATCCCTTACTACGAGCATTTGCCCAGTGCTAAGGGCATTGTGCATTCCGCAGAATATTTGACGGAGATCGAGCGCCTTAATGCCGAGGTTACGCCTGTGGAGTGTTGGGGCAGTGCCGGTGATATTGTGTTTTGGCATCACCGCACCGCTCACATGGCCGGTCACAATTATACGGACGTCATACGGCAAGCAGTGCTGGCCGACTTTTGGACGGATGACTTGGACCGGTTTCGTACCACGGATGCGCAAGGCGACATGTGGCGCGATTGGTCAAACGAGGTGCAGGCGGCGTCTTTAAGTTACTCGGAAAGGGTCGCTAAGACACAGAGATTTATAAATTAAAACATGAACTTAAAGTATATAACTAGAATTAGGATAGTTAATGTCCAGTAACGAATCTAAGAGTCCGGCGGGTGCTAGCGAGCATCGTAATGATATGTATGGAAACATCGATGCGCGCAGCGAGGAGGACTCCGGTGTGGCAGCCCTGATCCCCGCGGCCACTGTGGTGCTGTTGCGGGACGGCGACGCCGGCGTCGAAGTGCTCATGCTGAAAAAGAATTCTAAAATCACCTTTGGTGGCATGTGGGTATTTCCAGGGGGGAAAATCGATGCAGAGGACTTTCCGGAGGCAGATGATGTAGACGCCGCGGCTAGGGTGGCGGCAGCGCGCGAAACTGAAGAAGAAGCGGGATTGTCGGTAAGTGCGGAAGCGTTTGTACAAATTGCTCACTGGACGCCGCCGCCAGGTCCTCAGAAACGCTTTGCGACTTGGTTTTTTGCCGCCCAGATCAGTGGCGACCAGGACATCGCTATCGATGATGGCGAAATTAAGGAGCATGCTTGGATTCGTCCCGCAGACGCCTTGGCGAGACACGCAGCAGGCGAGATAGACTTAGTGCCACCAACGTGGATCACTCTGTACCATCTTGCAAAGTATCACCCGGCGTCGGAAGTATTGAGCCATTTTCAGCAGCGGGGATACAAAACCTACCGTACTCGAGTGGTAAAAGCGGCGAGTGGTGATCGGGTTGCTCTGTGGCATGGCGATGCGGGTTACGAGGCTTGGGATGCCGATGTAGAGGGTGAGCGCCATCGATTAGTGATGGCGCAAGCGGGGTTTCGCTTTGAAAATACCGTAGAAGCTTACTAATCGTTCTATCTATTTTGAGATTCTGTAAGGGCTGAACACCGACTTAGGGGGAAATATGTCTGAGGTCAAGCCAATTTCGCGAGCGACTATCTACGCGCACGGTTCGTTGGGTATGCCAATGGCTATTTATGGCTATCCACTGGCCATTTGGCTCGGGCCGCACTATTCCGGTGTTATTGGCTTGGACTTAGCCACTGTTGGGCTGATTTTAATGCTCGCGCGCTTCACAGATGTTATTACGGACCCGCTCATTGGTGAGTTATCCGACCGCTGGAAAACGCCTTTCGGTCGACGCAAGCATTGGTTAATCATCGGCACGCCGGTCATGCTCTTTGGCATCTACAAGCTGTTTATCCCGTCTCCGGATGCGGGTTTGATCTATATGCTGGTTTGGTTGACCGTGTTTTTCCTCGGATCAACGATGATCGCGCTGCCACACCGGGCCTGGGGAGCAGAGCTTTCAAGTGATTACCACCAGCGCTCTAGAGTCACTGCCGGGCGAGAATTTTATGTGCTCGCGGGCTTGTTGCTAGCGGCGACGGTGCCCCTGGTAGTCGAGGTTTTAGCCGACGGTGGTGACAGTGTGATTGCGGTGCTGTCAAAGATATGGAACGACGCCACTGGCGCTTTTACGGGAGAAATCATGAATGCCGTGCCCGTTGATCGGGGTACGCTTACCGGTCCAGTGCTGTATTGGCTCGCGATCGTGGTCATCGGCATGCTGCCGGTTGCTGCTGCAGTGTGCTTTCTATTGGTGAAAGAGCCGCCTGTTCCAGCCACCGCATCTAATGTCTCAATGAAGGAGAGTTTTAGCCACCTGATGAAAAACGGACCGATGGTGCGCGTTTTGATCATCGTGCTCTTGGTGCAATTTGGGGAATCCTTCCGCAATGCAGTGTCGCTGTTTTTTATCGCCGATATCGTGGGCGTGCCCACTATCGGTGCTGCTTACTTCTTTTATTTTGTTGCGGGTCTCGCCGCGATACCTTTCTGGCTTTTTCTCGGCAGGAAATTTGGCAAACACAAAGCATTTATGATGACGTTGATCACCGTCGCCTGCGTCAGCGCCACTAATTTTCTGTTGGTTGAGGGCGATTATTTCGTGTTTTTCCTGCTCTTTATTGTTAAGGGGTTCTGCTTCGGTGGCTTGCAGTTTCTGCCGCTGGCGATGTTGGCCGACGTAGTGGACGTTGATTCCGCGCGTACCGGTGGTAAACGCGCGGGTTCGTACTTTGCGATATTGGGCATTTCCGAGAAGCTCGCTATCGCTTGCGGTACCGGATTCTCGTTCTTTATCGTCGGCCGATTAGGGTTCGATCCAGCACTCGGCGTGGAAGGCAGTACGGATCTTGGGGTGCTGACGCTACGACTCGTTTATTGCTTCGGCCCTGTTCTGTTTTATGGCCTAGCCATGAAACTGATTTGGAACTATCCACTTACCCCTGCGCGGCATGCAAGGTTACGGGAAACGCTTGCTCGCAGGGAAGCAAGGTTAACCAGACAAGCGTAATTGCGACCTATCATCGCCCTTCGAACAAGCGGCGCGGGTTGTCTACAAACAGCCTTTGAATGTCTTGTTCGGTCGAGCCCATGGCTAAAAGGTCCGGTATTACATGCCGCTGCATATACAGGAATTGGTCGGGATTAGAGCGCTGGAATACATGTTCCGATTCGATGCTGCCGTCCGCTTGTTCGTTGTGGATGTGCAAGCAAATACAATCATGCGACGGGCATAAACGGTCACCATAGCCCATATCGATGAGCCGCTTGAGCGTAACCGTACGCATATGTGGGCTGACATGGCGGCCTGGGTATCGATCCAGGCCTAAAAAACAACCCTGATCGAGAATCCACTGTAAATATTCGGTGTCGGTGGTGTCGTTGCAATGGTCGATTTTGACGCGGCTCAAATCCACGCCTTCTTCGCGGAAAATTTGAATCTGACGGCGCGCCACCTGCCCGGTGGGGTAGGAGTGCACCATAATCGGTACGCCGGTTTGCAGATGCGCTCGGGCAACCGCCCTAGCCATGGTTTCGAGCGGCGCGGTAACGCCTTCAAAGTCCGCAGCGCACTTCAACATGCCGGCTTTGATGTCGGTTCCGCGAAACCCTTCGGTTAAATCGCGAATGAATTCGTCCGCCATCTGATTCGCGCCGACACCGTGCATAAAGCGTGGTACGTCGAGCCACCAGCCGGTAACGTTGATCAGGTTTACGCCAGAAGCGGTCGCAACCCGTTGTAACAACTTGGGGTCACGGCCCAAATCAAACGTCGTGGCGTCGAGCATGGTGTCTATGCCATTAGCTTTGGCTTTTTTCAGGCACTCGATCGCGCGAGCTTCGTAGTTCGGCCCCAGCAGGTCGGGGTAGCTTTGGGTCAAACCGCTGGCGGCGATCAAGACATGTTCATGCATCAGCGTAAAACCGAGGTTTGCGCTGTCGATAGGCCCAGTAACGCTGTTTAGTGTGGTCATGTTGCGGCCTTAGCTCAGCTACGGCTGCGGCGCAAGTTTGATCAGCATTTCTTGGTCATCAGCGGTCCTAACGCGGATTTGAAATTCATCTCCCACCAATGCGTAGCCGAGTTTCTTTAGCGCACCTGGGCTTGCGGCGGTAAATGCAACGGATTGTTCGCCCATCTCAGCGAGGCGCATCTTCTGTGCCGGACTTCGTGGTTTGAAGCCGCTGTCCCACTGCTGAATATGCAACTCTAGGGAGTTACCGACTTCTTCAATGTGCACGATTTCGACCATTGAGGTGCCTGCTGGGGAAGTCATGCGTACCAGTGACGCTATGGTGCCGGCGTTAGCGGTGCTCCAGTTTTCCTCCAGCACTGCGTCTGGGCCCACCGGGCCGCTCCAGCTGCCGGTCAGCCAAGCCAGAGCGCTTACATGGGGATGACTGCCTTTTTCCTCCGGTAAGTGGCCGTTGGCCAAAGCTGCACTGCAGATAGATAGAAGCAAACTCGAAAGTATGATGCGCATAGTGAATCCTTATTTTTGCGTGTACCCAAGTCGGCAAACAAGCAGACGTCGTGCAAGTGTCAATTTGCCCGCATCTGATCTCATCTCGCACGCTAAACGAGCGGCGTCGATTTCGCAATCGTGTCTGGTATCGGGCCAACCCTGCGGCTAGTCTGTGTGCAATTGAGCGCACAAAGGAGTTGGGTATGTTGAGCCAGGGCGACGATTTTCCGATCCATCAGAATCCCGAACCGATCGCATATGCGGGGGCCAGTCGGAACTTCTACGATCGCTATTTTTTTAATGGTTATCACCTTGAAGAGGACACATTCTTTGCTCTGGGTATGGGGATATATCCGCAATTAGATTTAATCGATGCCGGTTTTTCATTGATAGTTGATGGTGTGCAGCACAATTTGTTGTGCTCGAGGGTGCTGAATCATGAACGTATGAATACCCAAGTGGGTGCTATTGCGGTCGAAGTGGTTACGCCGTTGCAGTGCCTGCGCATTTTGATCGATTCGCCAGAGCACGGACTCAAGGCCGACCTACTGTTCAATGGTCGCGCACCTGCCCAAGAAGAGCCACGTTTTACCCGGCGTATCGGCACTCAGACCTTTATGGACTATACCCGGCTCACACAGAATGGCAGTTGGCAGGGTCGAATAGAGTTTAAAGGTCGCAAGATAGACGTAACGCCGGAGCTCTGGTTAGGAACTCGAGACCGTTCCTGGGGCATTCGATCGGTGGGTGCGGCAGATCCTCAGCCCAATCCTCAAGCTCCCAGTATTAATCAATTTTACTGGCTGTGGGCACCGGTTAACTGGCCGGAGGGTGTTAGCCTTTATCACTTGAACGACGACGCTGTGGGTAGGCCATGGAACACTGCCGGAGTATTTGTGCCGTTAGGCGGCGCTGCTGAACCGATGCGCGACGTGAGTAGCCAGATCGATTTTATCTCCGGAACCCGACACGCTGAGCGAGCGGTAATTACGCTGCACAGGTTTGATGGTGGTGTTGCAGAAATAACCATGCGCCCTCGCTTTCACTGGTACATGAAAGGTGTTGGCTACGGACACCCAGAGTTTGGTCACGGTCATTATCATGGCGGTGACGCGGAACTATTTGAGGAATACGCCTTAGCGGATGTGGATGACGCCTTGAATTTGCACATTCAAGCAATTTGCGATGTCAGCATGGAAGGCGACCTTGGCGAGCATGTGGGGAAAGGCGTGCTCGAGCAATTAATCTTTGGGCCGCATGCGCCAAGCGGCTTTACCGAACTCCTTGATATGGCGCCTTAGTCTAGGCTCGCTAACCAATCGAGCAGATATTCGTTGGTAGCCTCTGCGGCTTCCTGCTGTGTCCAGTGACCCACGCCGGGTATTAACGCGTTAACGCGCAGGTCGGTTACATAGTTAGGCATAGCCTCCAAGGCTTGGGCGGCCATGGTAATGACCCCGTCTCGATCCCCCGCAACAAAAAGTGCGGGCTGCTGGATTTGCGTGGGCGCCCCTGCGGTCAGTTCCCAGGTTAAATTGTGATTGCGGTAGTAGTTCAATGGGCCGCGAAAGCCGCTACGACTGAATTCGCTGACGTAGAAATCAAGGTCGGCGTCGCTCATCCAAGCACCAAGCTGTTCGGGGTCCGGCAAATCGGATAAAAGGTCGGCGTCGGCGGGCTTGTCTGGCATTGATCCGATGTCCATTTGTCCACTGGCCATATGGTAGAACTTGCGCAACGCAGTGCGTACGTCTGCCTCGAGTTCGGCCTCGGCGACGCCTGGAGTTTGGAAATACAGCTGATAGAAGAATCTGTCCTTGAAGACAATCTTCAACATATCTAACGGCGGCATTTCGGCGCGTGGCGAGAACGGCACCGATAAGGCGCCGACGGCGCTCACCACGGTAGGATGATTGAGTGCGCTGCTCCAGGCGGTCGGTGCACCCCAGTCGTGTCCGATGACGATCGCTGTTGCATAACCTAGGGCGCGGACTAGGCCGATGATGTCACTGGTTACTTCGACCTGATTATACGTGTCGAGGCGATCGGGGTGATCGCTGTCGCCGTAGCCGCGCATGTCGGGGGCTACGACGTGGTAACCGGCTGCGGCAAGGGGCGCAAATTGGTGACGCCAGGAGTACCAGGATTCGGGAAATCCATGCAGCAACAGAACGAGTTTACCGTTGCCACGTGCAGGATTTTGCTCGGCTATGTTCAGGTGGATGCCGTTGGTCGCGACCCGGCGGTTGCTGATGTGCGGAAAAAGGCTAGAGATGGTCATTAGCTATTGCTCCTGTTGCTAGGGTCATGACATCACGCTTCGCTCGGGCAGACAATAGGTCGCAGCGGGCGCTGCCGGGTTATGATGCTGAGCCCGCACGGACGTTGCTAACGCTACACTGGCTTGCTCGAGTTGACTAAACGTACATTATTTTTTGATCTCGACGGGACCCTGACGGATCCGCAACAGGGCATCACCCGTTGCATTCAGTTTGCCCTGCGAGAGTTGCAAATAGTGGCGCCGAAGCAACAGCAACTCACCTGGTGCATCGGGCCGCCATTGCGCGAGAGCTTTGTGCAGCTGGCTGGCGAGAACAAAGCGGATGCCGCGGTCGAGTTCTATCGACAACGTTTTTCCACCATTGGGCTATACGAGAACGCACTCTATCCCGAGATTCCGCATGTGCTGCAGGAATTGCGTGGTCGCGGACATTCACTGTTCGTGGCATCGAGTAAACCGCGAGTGTTTGTTGAGCGGATCTTGCAGCATTTCGAGTTGGCTCAGTATTTTGACGCGGTCTACGGTTCGGAGCTGGATGGCCGCTTGCAGGACAAGGGCGAGTTACTGGCATATGCCTTGGCTGCTGAGAAGCGGCAAGGGGGTGACTGCGTGATGATTGGAGATCGGCATCACGACGCGCTGGGCGCTGCCAATAACGGCATGGACTTTGTTGGCGTGCTTTACGGATTTGGTTCCGCGAAGGAATTTACGGCCAATGGTTTCCGCAATTGGGTTGAACGGCCCATGGAATTGCTGGAAGCGGCTCTATAGATTTTTCGTTGTAGGCTGAATCAGTCAGCCCGGTCTGTTGCTGCGCCCAACAAAAAGTTCGTTGGGTCGTATTTTCTCGTATTCTGCCAAAACGGGCGCGAACTGCTCGGGGGTGCTGGCGTGAATGATTAGCCCGTCTGCGCCGGCCTTGAATTGGTCGAGCCAGCGCTTGGCGCAGGTTTTTGCGTCGCCCACCGCAGCCGGGCGCCAATGTTCTGGAATGAGCTTTTCTATCGCTTCCAGCTGGGAAAAATCCGCTACGCTGTCTATCGCGCCGCCGATGTTTTTAACCGCAGCGGCACTGCGAAAGCTGTTTAAAGTTTCCATATCCCAGCCGTTTACTGTGACCAACGCCTCGCCGTAGCCCGGAATTTGCAGATAGGTCGCCAGCCGTGCCACGATCATTTTCAGATAGTCGGTGTCGCTGGGTTGATGCACCGTGGCGAATACCGACCACAATTTGCCGCTGCTGCGACCGACCGCGGCTTCACCGCGCCGAAATGCCGCTACCGCGTCGCTCAGGGCCTGATCGCTCATAAAGGTATGTAGGTGCGCGCCATCATAGATGTGGCCGGCGTGCTCCAAACTTTTTTGGCCAAAGCCGACATACAGCAGTGGAATGTTCTCGTTTACGTAGGGCGCTAACTGCAGTGCCGCATACCGACCCACCGGGCTGTCATGACCGAGTACCTGCTGCCCCTGCCAGAGTGCGCGCATGAGCTCGACAAAATTGCGCTCATGCTCAAAAGTCGGAAAGTCCACGTTCAGCGCCTGCCAGCGTAGTTTCACACCCTTAGCCAGACCTAACGCAAACCGACCCTCAGATAAACGATTTAGGGTCGATCCCATGGACGCGGTGACAATTGGGTGGCGGGTGTTGAGGTTGGTGCCAGAGGTGCCGATATAGAGCGAAGTGGTTACGGCAGCGACCGCGCCGCAAAGGGCCGAGATCTCCTTAAAGTCCGCGCGTTCGGAAATCATGATGTTACCAATGCCCAAGGCTTCGGCGTCTTCGGCTTGGCGCAAAATATCTCGCGGTGCGCGACTGTGACCGGGCAATCCGTAAAATCCCAGCTCGGGGAACTTCGAGGTGTAGGAAGGGTACATAGAGCTCCTAAGGAGTGAAGATGGTTAATATAATGCTTCTGGCCGCTGTGCAACCGAGCGCCGATGCCCGCCTTTTGAGCAGTATCGTGCGCTTGTATTACGGCCGGATGCGTTGCAGATAGGGGTTCAAAAATATGCCGTTAGGATCGACGGCATCTCGCACCCGCCACCAGTCGCCCCAGCGTAAATGCATCGCTGCGAGTTGCTCACCCGAAAGATAGTTGACTTTGCCCCAATGGGGTTTGCCTTCAAATTCTAGAAATATTTCCTCGCAGGCACGGTAATAGGGCTCGTCGGGTTCATCGACGGCTTGATGTACAGAGATGGTTACCGTGGGGCGTTCGTAAGCGGTGGACAGCCAAACGTCATCCGCGGCCAACGTACGATATTCCACCGGCCAGCGCACCTCGGGAAACTTCTGCTCCAACACTTCTCTGATTGCGCGCATGCATTCGGGGCCGCGGTCGGCGGGGACGCTGTATTCCATTTCGGTATGTAAAAGCGGGCGGTGATTGGGCAACACTTCGAAATTCCAGCCGCAACGGTCACCCTCATCGGCAAGAGGGTATGACGGATCATCGTTAGTGGGGTTAATCACCTTCACCTGCGCCGTATCGGTATGTGGATACCAGAAAAACTCACAGTGACGATTTTCATCAACCAACGTCGATAAGTTGTCGAGGGTGTCTAACAGCGGCGCCTGCCAGCTTTGCTCGCGCAGACGATAGCTCTGAACTAACGCCAGTTGCAATCGCGTGACGATCCCAAAGGCGCCGAGGTGCAGTCGACTGGCCTGCCACAGTTCACGTTCCATAGGATCATCGGATGTTGCAGTGCAGGTAACGAGGCGTCCATCTGCCAGCGCTATTTGCGCACCGATAACGCGGCTGCTGAGATTGCTTAAAGCGGCGCCAGTGCCGTGGGTACCTGTCGCGGTGGCCCCGGTAATCGTTTGGCGGTCAATGTCGCCTTGATTGGGTAAAGCAAGACCGTGTTGTTGCAGGGCCAGACCGAGAGTATGAATGTGGCTGCCGCCCCAGACCCACGCCGAACCACTGTCGGCGCTTATTACGCCGGCCAGACCTACCAAATCTACAATCACGCCGTCGTTCCCTACGAGGTCTTGATGACTGTGCCCGGCACCCACCGCGCGCAAAGTTGTCCCGTTTTGATTGCAGTGGGCGGTTAAGGCCGCCGCTTGTTGTTCTGAATAAATTTGTTGGTAGCGATCGGGTTTGCTCTGAAGTCGTCCCGACCAATTTGACCATTTTGGCATCACATAATCCTAAGTTAGCGACCGTTGAAGACAGGCTGACGTTTTTCCATGAACGCTTTAACCGCTTCCTTGTGGTCTTCTGTGGCGGCGCAGCGCATCAGTCGATCCGCCTCTAATGCCAGACAAGACCGCAAATCGCTGGTCACCGCACGGTTGATGTTCTCTTTCATATAACCTAATGCGATCGGGGGGCCAGATGCTATTTGTCTCGCCAGAGCGACGGTTGCGTCAGACAACTCGTCGTCGGCGACAACCCGATTAAAAATACCCAATTGCAGCGCTTCATCGGCCTGCACGCGTCGCGCCGTGTAATACAAATCTTTGGCTCTTGCGGGCCCGACGAGTTGGGTGAGCAGCCAACTGCCACCATAGTCGCCGGAAAACCCGATATTGCGGAATGCCGTGGTGATGAACGCAGATTCTGCAGCAATGCGGATATCACACGCCAGCGCAATGCTTAGGCCAGCGCCGGCGGCAACGCCGGGTAGCGCGGCGATGGTCGGCTTAGCATGATCGGCAAGGCGCAATGTTAAGGTTTCCTGCTTATGAATGAGCGTCCTTACCCGTTCCTCGGGTGTTGGTTTAGGCGCATCTGCAGCCGCTTTATTGCTGGCCATCCCGCCCACGTCGCCGCCAGCGCAAAAGGCTGTGCCCGCACCGGTAATTACGATACAACCAACATCATTACGTGTTTCTAGGTCAAATAATGTTTGGCGTAGGGCTGGTGTTAGGTGATCTGACAGCGCATTTCGCTTTTCGGGGCGGTTTAAAGTGATGGTAGCGACGCGTTCGTCGACCAAACACAACAGTTCGTCGGTTCCTGTGTCGATTTGCTGTGAAGACATGATTTACTCCCTTGTGCATCAGAACTGTAACGAGATTCTGCATTAGACCATAGTGTAAGGCCTTTCCCGCAAGGTCTGGTGCAGTAAATGTTGGAACTAAAACGTCCTTTTTATGGAGTTGACATGAATCAGATTGATTATTATCAGGCGAAACTGGACTTCGAAATTGATTCTGCGGAGCTGTTTAACGCGCTGGCGGTTGATGACGGCAGGATTGTCGTAGTGGATACTCGATCTGCGTTAGCTTATGACATTGAGCATATCCACGGGGCGATTAATTTGCCGCACCGGAGCCTTTCCGGTGAGGTCATTCGGCAGCTGGACAGTAACATGCTTTATGTTTGTTACTGCGATGGCGTGGGCAGTAATGTGTCTACCAAGGGCGCTTTTGCTCTCGCCACGGGTGATGTTGAAGTGGTGGTGCTGATGGGTGGTCTAGAAGGCTGGAAGCGCGATGGCTATCCAACGGAGGGTCGCAGGGAGCGAAGCGGGCCGCGGGCGAGCGTAGCTGTGGACAGATACCGCGATGACGATATCCGCGATGTTAATAGCCGATGCTGAACTAAGCGCTGCTGGAAGTGCCTGCCGGGCCTCAAGCGGCGACAGGCTATTCTGTTGCTACTAAATATCTCCTCGGTCACGCAGGGTCGCTAAAGCGTCCTCATCAAAGCCTACCGATCCTAAAACTTCGTCGGTATGGCTGCCAACCGTGCCGCCAGCCCAAGTGGTCTGACCCGGGGTTAAGGACAGCTTCGGTAAAATGGCCGGTATCTTAAGCGTGCCGGTGGGTGTTTCGACGTCTTCAAACATGCCTCGAGCCTCATAGTGAGGGTCATTGAAGGCATCTTCTATCGAGTAAATCGGCCCGACTGGAACCTCAGCGGCCTCCAATGTGGTGATGACCTCAGCACTGTTGTGAGCGCTGGTCCAACCGCCTATTGCAGCATCGATTAGCTGTTGCTGCGCTACACGCCCCGCGTTTGATCCGAGAGCCGGATCATTGGCCAGATCCGGGCGGCCAATCGCCGTCATAAGGCGCACATAGATTGAATCACCGTTACCGCCGATGACGACGTGCTTGCCGTCGCGACAAAGGTAGGTGTTGGTCGGCACGATGCCTGTCAGTGTCGACCCCGCGGGTTCACGGATCGCTCCGGCACCATCGTATTCCGGCACTACGCCTTCCATTAGGTTGAACATGGCTTCATATAGGGCGACATCGATGACCTGGCCCCGGGAATTGTTGTTGCGCGCCAGCAGCGCTAATAAGATACCCAACACGGCATGGATCCCGGCAACGCTGTCGCCCAGACTCAGGTTAGGGCGGACTGGCACTTCGTCTGGGTAACCATTCAGGTAGCGAAACCCGCTAAAGGCCTCGGTAACTGAGGCATAGCCGGGCTTGCGACTGTAAGGGCCGCTCTGTCCATAACCGGAAATGCGCGTGTAAATCAATTGCGGGTTATGCGGTTCGATGTCTTCTGGCCCTAGCCCCCATTTTTCCATGGTGCCGGGTTTAAAATTCTCTATAACCACATCGGCCGTGAGCATTAGGCGTTTGAGTATTTCGCGACCCGCTTCGGTGCGGAGATTTGCGGTTACCGATTTCTTATTGCGGCCAAGACTGCGCCACCAATACCCGGTGCCGTCCTTGTCGAGCAGACGCCAGTTACGGATTGGATCGCCGTTGCCCGGAGGTTCGATCTTTAAGACCTCGGCACCAAAGTACCCCAAGATTGTGCCGGCAAAAGGCCCGGCCAATAATTGACCCACCTCGAGTACTCGAATGCCGCTGAGGGCTTGCTCGCTCACAGTTATTATTGCTCCTTTGATGTATTGCGTCGCACCTCGCGAAACGGGCCGTCGTCAAAGCGCGGTTCTTTTGGCAGGCCGAGCACACGCTCGGCGATGATGTTGCGCTGTATTTCATCCGTGCCGCCCGCGATAGAACCCGCGGGTGTGGACACGAGTACCTCTGCAATCGTGCCTTCCATTGGGCTGTCTGAGCCGGTTAGCAAAGCGTCGTTTGCGCTAATATGTGTATGCACTTGGGCAGCCAAGCGACCGATATTACTGGCGGCCAGTTTACCCAGCGACCCCTCCGGCCCCTGCGGTTTCCCAGCTTTTTGCGCTGCGCGGGCGCGTTGTGCGGTCCAGTGAGCGGATTGGGCAAGAATGTGCAGCCGGGCAATGTCCTGTCGTATAACAGGATCGTTAATTGCGTCGGTCTCTTTGGCGCGCTGCAATACCAGATCAACGCGCCCCGCGCGCTGGGGGTACCACTTATACGGTTCATTCGCTATTTCCAGCTCTTGCTGGTATTGCTGGTAGATCGGTGCGGGCGAGGGGGCTTTCGCTGCCGGGTTGCGTGGCCGGTCAAACGAGCGGCGTTCATAAGCCAGAGTTGTCATAGCGACTTTCCAACCGTCGCCCGGCTGACCAAGTATGTTGGCTCGCGGTACTCGCGCGTCGGTAAAAAACACCTCATTAAACGACGCGTGACCATTCATTTGCTTAAGCTGACGAACCTCGACCCCGGGTTGATGCATGTCAAGGATGAAATAACTGAGCCCTTTGTGTTTCGGCTCGTCCCAGTCGCTGCGCGCCAACAAGAGGCCGAAATCTGCGTGGTGGGCGCTGGTGTTCCAAACTTTTTGCCCGTTGATGATCCACTCGTCGCCTTGCAGATCGGCACGCGTTGTTGCCCCTGCCAAGTCGGATCCGCTGCCGGGTTCGCTGAACAGTTGGCACCAATGGTCCTCGCCGGTAAGGATGGGTCTGAGGTAGCGTTGTTTCTGCTCGTGATTTGCGTGCGCCAGTAGCGTTACCGCCGCTAACATGCGAACGCCGCTGTGGGCCGCACCAATCGCGCCGATCCGGGCCAGTTCATCATCTACCACCGCACATAGTTGCGGCTCTAGGTCACGGCCAAAGTAATCGCTTGGCCAGTCTGGTGCTCCCCAGCCTGAATCGGCCAAGAGCTCGCGCCATTGAATCAGGTCTAAGTTTGGGTCCCAGTTCGACGCCAACCAAGAGCGAACGTCTTGACGAATATCTTCGATGTCCATAGTTAACCAATCCTTTTTTTAGCACTTTCGCCGGTGGTGATGGTGTGCAGCATCCGCTCGCGGTGCAGGGCTGGCGTGCCCATTAAAACCTCTGAGCTTTTTGCGCGTTTAAACCACAAGTGAGTATCGTTTTCCCAAGTAAAGCCGATGCCGCCGTGTAGTTGGATGCACTCTGCAGCGACATCCACATAGGCCTCGCTGACAGCGGCTTTCGCAAGACTGGCGTGTTCGCGTACTTCTGTTCCGACCGCGACACAATAGGCGGCCTGATAGGCGGCCGATTTGGCCAATTCAACTTGCAGTAATAAATCTGCAAGGCGATGTTTGATGGCTTGGAATGATGCAATGCTGCGACCAAACTGAAAGCGCAGCTGCGTATAGTTCAGTGCAGACTCCAATAACGCCTGAGCGCCGCCTATCATCTCGTTACTAAGAGCGACTAACGCGTAGTCCATCAGTTGCTGTAAATCCACTTGGCCGATTCGCTCCGCTGGGGCATCGGCCAGGGTTATGGCGTTAAGCTTGCGAGTGGCGTCCATACTTTGCAGCGGGCTTGTGGACACGCCGGTGGTGGTCGGGTCCACGGCAAATAGCCCGACGCCGCCGTCGCTTTCGCGGGCAGCGACTAAAATTAAATCGGCAACTTGAGCATCGATGACGTAGCGTTTCGTGCCGGCAAGCCGATATTCGCCATCGGCGGCTCTATTGGCGGCCGTCTGGATGTCGTCGTCGCTCCACAAAGCGGCGTGTTCGGTGATCGCTAAGCAGGCGATCAAGTCGCCGCTAGCGATCCTTGGCAGCCAGCGTTGTTTATCGGCGTCATTGGCGCTGACGCCGATTGCATAGGCGGCGCAAACAGCTGAAGCGAAGTAAGGTCCACAGTAAAGACTGCGCCCCATTTCCTCGCAAGCAATGGCCAGTTCCTGTGCCCCAAAGCCGGCACCGCCGTATTCTTCGGGAATTGCAATGCCGCTCAAGCCCAACTGTTGATTCATGAGCAACCACACATCGGGATCGTAACCACGAGCCTCTGCCATCTGCGTTCTAACCTGAGTGGCCGGTGATTTGTCGCTTAGAAAGCGCGCCAAGTTGTCGCGAAATTGCTCCTGGTCTTGACTAAAAATGAACTGTGTCGACACGTAAGTCCCCCGTGCTTTGGGCTGATCCTGTTCCCAGCTACTAATGTACCACGGCGAAAAGTCAGCAGCTGAGGTTTAGGCTGACGGCGCCGCCAACTATTGGGTTACAAGGCCCGGGCGCATTGATGCAACACGACTCGCGCGTTCTCCGACGATTGCTCTGAGTCAGAGGTTTGGGGTGAGCGAGGTTGGATTCGAGCAGGCGCTGTTCGGTAATGTTTGGTGTCGTTTTAAGCGCATTCGTAAGGTCCAGGTAACCGCTTGTCGGTAATGGCTTGCATTTGCCTCGGCTCGTGCCTAGAAGTCCGATAAGTTGAGGTTTTTACTTGACTATTATATTAAGTGAAGAGGTGAAAAATGCCGAAACGAATCGTGATTTGTGCCGACGGTACCTGGTGCGGGCCGGAAAAAGATCTACAGAAAGATCACCCGACGAATGTTCTTAGGGTGGCTAGAGCCATAAAGCCGATCGCCGCGGACGGTGTTCTGCAGCAGGTTTTTTATGATTGGGGTGTGGGGTCGTATCACGATGCGTTGTATGCGGGTATTACCGGGGCCGGGGTACAAAAAAACATCATGGATGCCTACCGCTACGTTGTACAGAACTACGCCTCCGGCGATGAGTTATTTCTTTTTGGTTTCAGTCGTGGAGCTTACACGGTGCGGTCGTTGTGCGGTTTGATAAACAATTGCGGGATTCTAAAGCGCGCGGACGCACGGCTCATTCAAAGTGCGTTCGATCACTACAAGCGGGCGTGGCCGGATTACGCGCCGTCTGGCAAAGCGTCGATCGCATTTCGTAAAAAACACGCGCTCAGCGACTCGAGAAAGATAAAGTTTGTTGGTGTCTGGGATACGGTTGGTGCAATGGGTATACCCATCTCTTTTCTCGGTTTGTTTGAAAATAGAGACGAATTTTACGACACCAAGCTTGGTTCGAATATTGAAGTTGCCCGGCATGCGCTGGCCCTTAACGAGCGTCGGGTAGATTTCCAGCCCACGGTGTGGTTGCCGCGAAAAGGTGTAGATTTGCAGCAGGTTTGGTTTGCGGGCTGCCACAGCGACGTCGGTGGTAGCCATGCACCCTGTGTTGAATCTGGCGGCCTGCTCTCTGCAATTTCACTGAAGTGGATGGTTAAACAGGCGTCCGACTCTGGATTGGACCTGGAAAATCACGTTGCAGCCGGCTCCAAGGCCGACCCACTGGCGCCCTTGCACGAATCTCGAAGAACTTTCTACCGCTTGCGGGAACGTTACTCGCGGCCTATAGAGCCAGAGATTAATGTGAAATCCAAGCAAGTCACTGTGCCGATAAAGATCCATAAATCTGTGAAGGTGCGCTGGGACAGTGATGCGAGTTATCGTCCCAGAGCGTTAGTGCAACATCTTCAAACAAGCCAAGACCGGCCTGATGGGGGCTGGAGTTTGATGTCGTAGCAACCTCCCGGCCGTGCGCTGATAGGAGACCCAGTTGTATACTAAGGGTATGCTTTAGAGTTTTAGCAACGGGGGAATTTTAATGAGCGTAAGTACACAACTTTTTGATCTGACCGGTCAGGTCGCGTTGATCACCGGCGCGTCAAAAGGCATGGGTAAATCGATGGCCATGGCGTTGGCTGAGCACGGCAGTAAGGTAGTGATCTCGAGCCGTAAGCTGGACCAGTGCGAAGCGACAGCCGCAGAGATCAACGCTGCCTGTGGTGAAGAGCGAGCCATCGCTATCGCCTGCAACATCGGCTACAAGGACCAGTTACAGGCACTAGTCGACGAAACCCGTGAGCGATTGGGCGCTATTGATACGCTTATCGCTAACGCGGGTGTTAATCCATTCTATGGGCCGATGTCAGACATTCCAGATGAAGCGTTTGATAAAACTATGAATTCGAATTTGCGCTCTAACCATTGGCTGTGTCAGATGGTCGCGCCGGATATGCTCGAAAAGGGGCGCGGCGCGATTATGATCACAGCCAGCGTGGGTGCATTTGGGCCCTCGGAAACGCTCGGTACGTACAACATTTCTAAAATGGCGGATATCGCGTTGGTGCGTAATTTGGCTATGGAGTGGGGTCCGAAAGGCATTCGTGTGAATGCGCTGTGTCCCGGACTGATTCGCACCGATTTTGCCAAGGCCTTGTGGGACAACCCTGAAGCGGCTCAACGGGTCACTGAGCAGACGCCGCTGCGACGTTTTGGCGAGGCCGATGACTTTAAGGGCATCGCTGTATTTGTGGCCTCGGATGCCAGTGCCTACGTTACCGGTCAGGCGCTGACCGTTTGCGGCGGTACGCACATGTTTAGATAGGGGCGCAGATGTCTGAGCAATCTGACCATTGGGTCGAGCCTCAGGCTGGATTCCAATATCTGGCGGACACCATCTCGGTGACTCCGGCTCACCAAGCTGAGAAGCTGGCGGCCTGCGGAGTTGACGCCGCACTGTTCGGGCGTCACGTCGATCCAGCTTTTTTCATAGGCATTGCTATTCAAGCGGGGATTCGTAGCGGCATTAGCGCCGAGGGCAACATCAACATGCTGCAGGGCTTGCAGATGCATCGTCCGGCGTTGTTAGACGAGCCGCTCAATGTTCGTGGGGAAATTCTCGATGTCACTATGGTGCCCCGTGGTCGTCGCGTGCACACCGATGTGTGGTTTGAAGATCAGCAGGGTCAGCGTGTTATCAGCGCCGTCCGTACCTCGCTAAGACCGGATCTCAGCGTGGCGGATAAGGGTGGGGCAGGAGCACGCCCACAACCGGTTGTTTCGGACCCCGCGCGATTGCAACACTTAAACGAATATACCCTGACGCCGGAGCGGGTGAAGGCCTATAGCATGGAGGGCAACAGCATTCACTACGAACAAGAGGCCGCCGAGCGAGCGGGTTTCCGCGCGCCGCTGATTGGTGGCGGCATGGGAGTGCACTATCTGACTGCGGAGCTATGGCGCCAATACAATCCCAAGGCGTTTAGCGCGGATATATATTTTAGACGCCCGATATTTTGGGACGAGTCAGTGCGGGTCGGGGTGCAGGGCGATACGAGCGAGTACTGGAGCGCTATGGCAGTGCTAAAACAGGGCGATACTGCCAAGGTCGGCACCGAGATCGCGCTGCGCGAGCTGCTGCCAGGGTAACAGCTATTCCAGTGGTAGTCGCACTTTGGCGGTACCGAACACACGGGTTTCGTCCTTAGTGTTCTTAACCGTCATGTCTAACTCCACCAATCCTTCGTCCTCGTCAACGTCGGTAACGACCGCGCTGATTATGGCTGGGGTATCGGCCAACATGGGGGCTCGAAATACGGTATCGATATGCTCGACATTGCCCTTCGGCGCCCATTTATGAATTGCGCTGGTTAAAAAGCCCATGCCCATAATCCCTGGCACCAGAGCGCCCGGGAACCCTTCTTTGCGGGCACCGTCATGGTCTTCAAAACGGGGACCGCCCCAGCCTACGGCTTTGGCGAAAGCCATGGTGTTCTCAATGCGAGTATCGGGCTCAAAGACCGGCAATTCGAAACCAAACTCCACATCGTGAATTGTATTAACGCTCATACTTATTTCTCCCGAATAACCATACGTGAGTCTGTCGTGGCAAGATGCACATCCGAGTCATCGAATAACTCTAAGCGCACTACGATAAAGATCATGCGACCGGAGCGACCTTTTTTATCGTAGATATCGTGCAGATGGGTGCGCCCGGTCAGCGGTATTCCCGCACGCACCGGCGCAAAGCACTCTACCGCCTTGCCGCCGTCCATGGGTATGCCTCCGAGCGACGGGAAGTCTATGGGCAGATGTTGGCCCGAGGCCAAGCTGCATAAAAAGGCGGGCGTCGCTTGAAAGTCTG
The DNA here is from genome assembly GCA_002348825.1 of Gammaproteobacteria bacterium UBA2955. Lineage (GTDB taxonomy): Bacteria > Pseudomonadota > Gammaproteobacteria > Pseudomonadales > Azotimanducaceae > UBA4421. Next base: position 8,111 of record DEBN01000125.1, on the reverse strand, counting down.
GGTGATCTGGATCGATATACTGAGCTCGCGTCTCGCCCGATGTGGTGGCAGCGGTGACCATTTTGTCTGGATTTAATACAAAGTCCTTACGATCAAATTCGGTGTCTAGAAAATTGGCTTTTAAGTCGTCTATATCGACCATGTGGTAATGCTCCCTGTATCCCTGCCGCAAGTCTAAGGCCGCCTCGACGTAATGCAAAGCGCTCTGATTCTAGCGGCTTTATTGCAGGCGAAATGCTCCCTACAATGGGACGCGATTTTACTGCTGGGCGCGAGCCCAGCCTAACACCACTAGGGGGATTTGATGGGACCATTAGCAGGTTTAAGAGTTGTGGAACTCCAGGGTATTGGGCCAGGGCCGTTTTGCGGCATGATGTTGGCGGACATGGGCGCTGAGATCATCCGGGTTGATCGGTCTTCTGCGGTGGGCAGCGGCGCACGTACCGCTGATGTGCTAGCCCGCGGCCGTAAAAGCATTGCCGTGGATTTGAAGCATCCCCAGGGCGTCGAGACCGTCTTGAAGCTGGTTGAGAGTGCCGATGTGCTGCTCGAGGGCTTTCGCCCGGGTGTTACTGAGCGGCTAGGCCTGGGACCTGATGTATGTCTGGCGCGCAACCCGAAACTCGTATACGGACGCATGACCGGTTGGGGGCAAACGGGCACCATGGCCCACGCCGCCGGACATGACATTAATTACATTTCGCTATCGGGCGTGCTACACGCGATAGGCGAGCCGGAATCGCGCCCGACCCCGCCGCTCAACCTGGTGGGTGATTTTGGTGGTGGTGGTATGTTGTTAGCCTTCGGTATTGTCGCGGCGCTGTACGAACGCGGTGTCTCGGGTAAGGGTCAAGTCATTGATGCCGCCATGACCGATGGGTCGGCGCTGCTTATGAATTCGATCTTCGGCATGATGAGTCAAGGAGTTTGGAATCAAAATCGCGGCAGCAATTTATTGGATGGAGGCGCACATTTTTATGGCACATACGAAACCAAGGACGGCAGGCACGTGTCGATTGGTTCGATCGAGCCGCAGTTTTATGCGCTGCTATTGGAAAAAACCGGTCTTGATCAGGACCCTGATCTGGCGAATCAGATGAGTCGCGATGACTGGCCGAAGTTGCGCGACAAACTCGAGGCGGTAATTGCGAGCAAAACTCGGGATGAGTGGGATGAGATTATGTTGGGCACCGACATCTGCTATGCGCCGATTCTGAATTTCGCGGAGGCGGTAAAGCACCCGCATAACCAAGCGCGACAGACTTTTGTCGCGTCGGCCGACATCACTCAGGCCGCACCTGCACCGCGTTTTTCGCGGACTGAGCCTGAACTGCCGCAGCCGCCGGTTGCGCCAGGCGAACACTCGGATGAGGTGTTAGCGAGCATCGGCTTAGACTCAGCGGCCATTGCTGAATTAAAAGAGAGCGGTGCCGTTGCTTAGTGATTCCCTGTTAATCAATTGCCTGAGTAAAAGTCCTCAACTTCGTTATATATAGCCTTACGTACCGTTTGATAATCGCTGTCCGCTGTGCGGACGGCGATGGTCAGCACATCCTCGTGCTCTAACTTCCAGCGCAGCTGGCCATTGGGTTGGGTGACCTCTTTCACCCTGACGGCACCGAATTGGGTCTCGATCGTACGTATATGTCGCGGCAGCACGCGCTTGCTAAAAGGCAACTGTCGCAGGCCGATGGTGGTCGACTGGTTTAACACGATGTCCGCGAGCGTCTGCGCTTTGTCGACATCGCACAACACGCTAAGGCACTGAGCTGGGCGACTTTTCTTCATCACGATTGGGCTGAGATAGACGTCGGCAGCACCCGCGGCGAACAGCGCCTGCATTAAGGGCTCGAAGGCCTCTGGGCTCATGTCATCGATATTGGCCTCGAGCTTTATATGCTGTGACGCGGCATCGTTGGCATTGTATTCACCCAGTGCGACGCGCAGCACATTGGGGATCGCGAAGTCCTTAAAGCCTATGCCGTAGCCGATTTTGCTCGATCTGAAAACGTTACGAGGCGCGTATTCGTCGACGCTGGCGGCCAAAATGGCGGCGCCGGTAGGCGTGGTGCATTCACCGTCAACACCGCCATAGGTACACGGAGCGTTGACTAACAGTTCTTGGGTCGCTGGTGCGGGAACGGGTAAGCGACCATGGTGACAGTTTACGAAGCCGCCACCGACTTCTATCGGGCTGCATAACACGATATCCGGTTGTATATAGTCGATGCAGATCGCCGCGGCGACGATATCCACAATAGAGTCGATAGCGCCTACCTCATGAAAATGCACTTGCTCGGGTTCGATGTTATGAATCTTGCCTTCGGCGACAGCGATGGCCTGAAATATGTGCAGTGCGCGCTGTTCAATACCTGGTGCAAAGCCTGCATTGCGGATCATCTGCTGAATGGTCGAATGGTGCCGGTGATCGTGCTGATCTTGGGTTTGAACACGCGCGTTTAGCCCATTAATACCCATTTTTTGCGCGTCGCTGAGCTGCAGTGTGAACGTGTCGCCGAGGCCGAGTCGCGTGAGTTCTGCTTGGACATAATCTGCTGGAACGCCTAAATCGATCAGCGCTGCTAAATGCATATCCCCAGCGATGCCGCACTGCGGTTGGTAAAACAGCGCTGTCGCCATCTAGGCGGTTTGCTCGAAGTACTCTGCCGAGGTGGCCGCAGCATAAAAGTTTTCCTGCAGATGCAGCAGGCTTTGCATGTCTGCATTGACCGCGTCGATGCCGTGTTCCAATACAAAGGCGTAGCTACGTTGAAATTCGGAGAGCTTGGCTTGCAGCAGTTTATTGTCGTAAAAGTCGTCGAATGCCTTTGGGTTACCCCACCCTAACCAAGCGCGGCCAGCGAGATATCGACCGGCCTTCATGCCGACGATACCGATACCTTGCTCTTTCGCCTGCTGTAACAGCGGCTGTAGATCCTTCATAGGGGGCGAGTCAGGCAGAATTGAGCGGTCGTTCCAGTCGTACCAACCGCCGGGGGTTATAGCGATCATGGCGAGGTCGAAGACCCCTGTTTCAATCGCCGCCTTCAAAACGTTTTCGGCATTTTGGTGGGTGGATACGCCCAAATAATCCACTTTGCCTGCACTTTTGGCCTGTTCGAATGCTCGATGCATTTCCTCGCTGCGCATGATTGAAACATTGTTCTGGCCCATGAAGTAGTAGGCGTCGACATGGTCTATGCCCATCTCGACAAGGCTTTCGTCCATGTACTTCAGCCAGCCCTGAGCGGCACTTTTGGCTTGAGCTGTGGTGATCGTTGCGTCCCAGTCGATGCCTGCCGGAACTTGAGCCTTAGAGATCAGGAAAATATCGTCGCGGTGTTTCTTTAGGAACGGCGCGAGGTTGCGTTCGGCATCGTTGTAGTAATGCTTGTAGCCCACATCAAACGTATTGACGCCAGCATCGAATGCGCGATTCAGCAGGTCATCGTGGCGGCTGCTCGACAACGTTGCGCCGCAGCCAAAAATCAGGCGGCTGCTGTTGTGGCCAGTTCGGCCCAATTTGCGGTATTGCATTTGCGGCCACGCGGCGTTTAAGCCGGCGGCTTCTTTGCCGTCGAAGATCGCCGCCTTTAGATCGCGCGATTGCAGCAAACTTGTGGATCCTACGCCTAACAATGTGGCGTATTGCATAAGCTTGCGACGGGTTGTCAATAATGCTCCAGTGCTTTGTTGTGAATCTTGAGTCATCGTTTTCCCCTCAGATGCGATGCTAGGATCATACCGCGACCCGGTGGGTAATCAATTGTTAGGCAGCGTCCCGGGTAAAGCCGTGCGGCTCGGAGTAAACTGCGCCGGCCCGCGAGGGACGGCGCCTACGGGTTAACTAATTGGAGTTGATGTGAATTCAAATTTTCGCAATTTTCGTGTTTACCGTATTCAAACTGAATGGCCGGAGAGCGAAGAGAGCCTGTCAGACGCGCTTGCGGTTGCTGAATTTAAGCCCTGTGGCGCGTTCGCTGAACGCAGTGGTGGATTCGAAGCGCCGCTGGAAAACGCCGGTGATGTGTTGTGCCGACGTCTGGCGGGCAATGACCTGATGCAGTTGCGTGTGCAGACCCGGGTGTTGCCTGTGGCGGCGGTCAAGGAGGCTTTGACAGAGCGGGTCGCTGAATTCAAACAGCGCATGCGCAGCGAACCGAATCGAGTCGAGAAGCGCGAACTGAAAGAAGAGATTTATTCTCAGTTGCTGCCCCAAGCGCTGACGCGTTCAGACCGAGTTCAGGCGATTTATCTACGCGACCAAAAATTGTTAGCGATCGGTACGGCTTCGCAGACCGTAGCGGAGTATTTTTTGGATAACTTAAGCCGGGCTATGGTGAGTCTGCACTTCTCGCCTCTAGCGTATAAGCGGCCGACACTGGATCTGCTGAGTCGGGTGTTTTTGCAATCCAGATTGGATTCTTTTTCGCTGGGCCGGGAGTGTCGGATGCGTGACCCGAGCGATACCGCGGCAACGGTAAACTGGTTGGATATTGATCTTGCCGACCCGGCGGTGCGACGGCATGTCACTGAAGGCTTAACGGTCGATCGTCTGGGCCTAAATTTTGATCAGGTGTTTCGTTTCGTGTTGGATGCTGATCTGGTCGTGCGCAAATTCAGATTGGCAGATCAAGAATCGATGCCAGACGAGCCGATGGACGACCCGCTGGCCAAGCACGACGCCGATTTTGTGATGCTCAGTGCCTGCATCAGCCAGTTGTTAGAGGGATTGCGCAAAACCTTGGACGGCTACCCTGATTAAAAGTTATTTGCGCTAAGATAAGGCGTTGCAGGCGATGGAATAGCGGGAGGGAACGGTGATCGAGCGGTTGTCTATAATGCTGGTGTTATGGCTCGGTGGTTTAAGCGCTGTTAGCGCAGCCACTGGAATGGCACCGAAAGCGAAACTTTTGCCTCCCCCGAACATTGTTATTTTGTTTGCAGACGATCTGGGTTACGGGGATGTGCAGAGTTACGGCCACCCCTATATTCGTACCCCTAATATCGATGACTTGGCGCAAAGCGGTCAGCGTTGGACAGACTTTTACGTTGCGGCACCGGTGTGTTCCCCCAGCCGGGGGGCGCTATTGACGGGTCGTCTGCCGCTGCGCACCGGACTCTACGGCCGCAGCATTCGAGTTTACTTTCCGAACGAGCCGGGAGGTTTGCCAGCGGCGGAGGTAACGCTTGCTGAAGCGTTGCAACAGCGTGGTTACCGCACCGGGATTTTTGGCAAATGGCACCTCGGTGATGCACCTCATGCTCGACCGACTCGGCACGGTTTTGATGAATGGTTGGGCGTGCCTTACTCGAATGATATGGACTGGGTTGATGAGCCGGGCTTTGAGGAACTGGTGGCGATGTCTCGGCGCGGCGATGCAGAGGGTTACGCCAAGATTATCGCGCGGCGGGCGACGAAATATGCCGATCCCGAGGAATCGCACTTCGCCACGCCATTGGTGCGTAGTCAGCACCGCGATGGCGAGTTTGTGGATTCCGTTGAACAACCCACCGTGCAAGCCAATCTGACTCGGCGCTACACTGAGGCTGCAGTGCAATTCATGAAGGTCAATCGTGATCAACCCTTTTTTGTCTATTTGCCTTACACCATGCCGCATACGCCACTCTTCCGCAGCGCTGATTTTGTCGGAAAAAGTATTGGCGGCCGTTATGGCGACGTGGTGGAAGAAATTGACTGGAGTGTTGGGCAGATTCGTCAGGCGTTGCGGGCACTGAATCTTGAAGACAATACGTTGGTTATCTTCACCAGTGATAACGGTCCGTGGCTAACTATGAATCAAGAGGGCGGCCGCGCCGGTTTGTTGCGCGACGGTAAGGGCACCACATTTGAGGGTGGCATGCGTGTGCCCACGGTGTTTTCCTGGCCGGGCAGGTTGCCTGCAGGTGTGGTCAGCGAGATCGGCTCGGCTTTAGATGTGTTTCCAACTGTGATGTCGCTTGTGGGCAGTGACGTGGCAACGGGTATAGACGGTAAAGATCTATCGCAAACGCTTTTTGGCAACGCGGCGAGTCCGCGTAACGAACTTGCTTATTATCGTGCCGGCGCGCTATACGCATATCGTATGGGGCCGTGGAAATTACATTTCATTACAGAGGGCGCATACGGATTAGCGCCCGAGCGAACGGAACATGAACAGCCGCTGCTGTATAACTTGCATCTTGATCCCTCGGAGCGTTTCGACGTGGCGGCTACTAACCCAGAGGTCGTCGCGCAGATTCAGGCTGCGGTGGCCCGACACCAACAAGGTATGACATCTGCCGCCCCTTTGTTCGATGCGCGCTTGGCGGCGGGGGAATAGCTATGACACTGTCTATTCCCGACGAGCAGTCTATCGATGCCGAGTGGTTTAATCGTTGTTTTCAAGCTTGCAGCATCGATGCCAAGGTCAAGAGTTTTGCCGCTGAGCGGGTAGGTACCGGACAAATCGGTAAATGTATTCGCTATACCTTCGAGTATGCGTCGGCGGCGTCGGCGGATGCGCCAAAAAGTCTGGTCGGAAAGTTCCCCTCAGACGATATCAGTAGTCGTATTACTGGGGTAGCGCTGCAAAATTTCCTGAAAGAAGTGCGCTTTTATCAGCAGTTACAATCGCGCCTGAGTATCCGCACGCCGCGATGCTATTTTGCTGAAATCGAAGGAGAGGGCCCGGAGTTCTTTTTGCTTCTGGAAGATTTGGCACCTGCTCAGCAGGGCGACCAATTGCGCGGCTGCGATGCGCGGACGGCCGCGGCGGCGCTCGATCAATTGGTTGGTTTGCACGCCCCCAGCTGGTGCGACCAGACGTTGTCAGAACTTGCCTGGCTGTACGATCGAGACAGCCGACCGGCTAACGCCACGCTTGAGCTGTATCGTGCGCAGTTGCCCGGATTTGTCGATCGCTATGGGCCCGAGTTAGCCGCGGATGAGTGTCAGATCATTCAGCAGTTGGCTGAAAACGACGCATCCCCGTTGGTTGCCGACGGGCTTCCCGAGGTATTTTCGCTCATCCATGTTGACTATCGTCTGGACAACTTGTTGTTCGATAGCGGTGGCGGACGCATTGATGTAGCAGCTGTAGACTGGCAAAGCATTACCTTAGGGTCACCCTTAGCTGACGTCGCCTATTTTATTGGTGCCGGACTGACGACCGCAGATCGTACGCCGGTGGAAGAGCAATTAGTACGCGGTTATTTTGACGCCCTTGGTGCCGCTGGGGTCGCTAATTTTGACTGGTCCGAATGTTGGCAGGCTTATCGTTATGGCGCGTTTTCAGGCTTCGCGGTCACCGTTATCGCATCCATGATTGTTGAGCGCACCGAGCGTGGCGACCGTATGTTTACGACTATGGCGCAACGCCACGCCCGCCACGCGTTAGACCTGCGCGCAGATGAATTCCTGACATAACGGCACAGTGGTTAACGCACGCCGTCCCAAACCAGCCGCTCTTCACCCATGGGGTCTTCCACAGTGCTGCTGGTGTCAGCGAAAACCATAGTGCTGCGTTGGGCTGTGGTGTAGCTCGGCCAATCTGGTGAGCCGTGTTTGATGAAGTCGCTCCACGCTTGGTGCATGGTGTCAGCAAGGTCTTGTGGCAGAGGCCCAGGCCCAATAAACACATCGACGCCGGCTCGATCTAGATTATTAAATGCAAACGGGATCTCTAGCGCGTGGGTAGCGCCGAGGCGGCCGTCAAAAGCCCTAGATTTCCAGTCGAATAAATACATCCAGACGTTGGGCGTGTGTTCCAGCTGTGCCTCGGCCATGCGAATGCATGGGATTCGGAATAGGTGATCGCTCGTCAGCGCGACCAGCAACTGTTCCGCGTTGGCGTTCGGACGACAACCTCGGTAGGTTGATAACCCGTCTGCGACATCAAACTCAGTGGCGATGCGCTGCAGTTTCGCTTCATCCACATCGCCGTAACTCCACAGTGTTGTCTCGTCGCTGTTGCTACCGATCAAGACGTCAACCCCAGCAGCATTTCCTGATTTTATCGCCTGTAAGGGATCCAGCGGCATGAGTTCGGTGTTATGCACGGGGTAAAACGGCGATACGCTGGTTCCCAAGCTGTTGATGATACCGGCGCCGGATTCAAACTGTGCGGCGG
>DEBN01000031.1 GCA_002348825.1 Gammaproteobacteria bacterium UBA2955 | reverse complement strand
TTAATCCTGTTCAACAGAAACACCCGCGAACTTTTCCAGCGATGCTTCAGATCCTGCCAACGATTTTTTTCAGGGCCTCGATAAACGCTAGCGGTTGATCGAGAAAAACATGATGCTGGGCGTCGGCAATTTCTTGATAGGGAAAATCTTGGGCTATGAGTTGCTGCATGTACGCCAGCGTGCGCCGCGAAAACAATTCGCTGTCGGCACCGTAAATTACGCCAACCGGTACCGTAAGTGCTGTGTAGTCGTCGGGTTGGCGCTCGACTTCGGTAAGCGTAGTGAGTAAATCCTCATCAAACTTCCACGCCCATCCACCATCAACGCGCATCAACGAATTGCGTGCTATGTACTGCAGAATGTATTCGTTCTCGCAGGGTTGCGGCGGCTGCAAGCGAAACCGCATCAGGGCCGTGTCCCGATCGGGATAGACCTTGCCCTGCATTCCACCCATCAACGGGCGGTCTGGAATCGGATCGTCTGGATGGCGAATACCGGAATCGACCAGCACGAGGGCACGAAACCGATCGGGGTAGATGTTAGCCGCTTTAACCGCCATGTAACCGCCAAAGCTATGCGCAACCACGACTGCGTCAGTGCCGAACCCAGCATCGTCCATTACCGCAATAATTTCATCTGCGTATGTCGCGGCTGAGTAGTTATAGCGGTAATCGGAATCGCCCATTCCGGTCAGATCCATCGCCGCGACCGCGAAATTTTCGAGCAGCTGCGGCGCGATAAAATCCCACCAACGCGAATGAGCATTCATACCATGGATCAGCAGTAGGCCCGGTTTCCCCGCCGCAGGATAATACCGATAGGCCACATCACACTCGTCCACCTCGACCGTACGGCTTTCGGCTTCGGTATCCACCGCCTGCCAAAACCAGTCTGGAATGGTTGATTGATTACTTTCCCAACGCGCCATAGTCCCCTCCTGTAGCCCAGCACACAGAGGGTACTGCAAATTAAGCTCGACGCAATGCAAGCCCTACCTCGAGCAACGCATCTTCACGTGGGTAGGAAGGGCGAGTTAGCTGCCCTTAAAGCGCCCCGTATCGCTGCAAATGAAAGTCGACATTGCCGAATAGAGTGTCGATGATCGTCAAGCGCTTAAAGTAGTGCCCAATGTTAAGTTCTTCGGTCATGCCCATGCCTCCATGCAATTGCACAGCACTCTGACCGACAAATTTCCCCGACTTACCTACCTGAACTTTAAACGCGCTTACGGCTTTTTGTGCCTCGGCGCCGTAACCTTCAGCCATACGCATAGCCGCCATGAACATCAGCGACTTAGACTGCTCATGCTCCATAAACATATCCACCATGCGATGTTGCAGCACCTGAAATTTGCCGATGGGCTGACCAAATTGTTCACGTTGCTTACAGTATTCGACGGTGTCTTTGTACAGGACTTCCATACACCCAACGGCCTCAGCACCAACCGCCAATATGCCATCGTCAATGGCTTGCTGCAGTATCGCTAAGCCCTTCCCTAGTTCACCCACTACACTGTCAGCACCGACCTTGACGTTGTCGAAGGTGATTTCTGAGGCGCGGAAGGCGTCAACTGTCGGGTAATCGCGACGCGCGATACCCGCCGTAGCCGCATCCAATACAAACAGGGAGACCCCATCCTCGTCACGCTGTTCGCCCGAGGTGCGAGCACTGACCACCAAGAAATTCGCCTGCGGACCATTTAGCACGACCGCTTTGTAACCGTTGAGTACATACCCATCGCCATCGGCAGTTGCTGTCGTTGTGATGTCAGCTAGGTTGAATCGGGCCTGTGGTTCTACAAACGCCAAGGCGCCGTGAACTGAGCCGTCGATAATACCGGGTAAATATTGGTTCTTTTGTGCTTCGCTGCCACCATGCTTAAGCGCACCGCCGGCCAGTACTACAGTGGCCAAAAAAGGTTCGATAAGTAAACCGCGGCCAAACTGCTCTGACATCAAGATTGTTTCGATGGCACCACCGCCGAATCCGCCATCGGCCTCGCTGAATGGCACGCCCAGCCAGCCCAGCTCAGCAAATGTTTGCCAGTTGGCGGTACCGAAGCCTTCTTCAGATTGCGTATTTTTCTGCCGCGCGTCGAAGCCATAATCGTTCTGTATAAAACGCGAGACACTTTCTTGTAACAGGGTTTGTTCTTCTGTGAAGGAAAAGTCCATCAACTCACCTCTTTAGCCTACAAATTAGTTTAATCGCACGGTAGCAATATCTAATGCTCTTGCACCGGCAAACCAAGCGCCTGCTGTGCCAGTGAATCACGGAGATCCAGGCCCAGTTCCGTCGCGATAGTGGGGGACAACATTCGTCGCATAACCATAGTCATGTCTATTTCCCCCTGCGGTCGAGCGCTGTCGACCGGCCCTTCGTTGTCAGCTAATGCGCTGTCTACGAACGGCAACGCATAATACCCGAAAGCAGAGATTTGTAACTCGCTTAATTTGGCCCAAAGTGTCTGCGCACGCAGCCGCACAGCAGCCCGGGGCAACTCCACGTCAACGCCTCGGGCAGGCGCTATGGCACGTTGCTCCATACCGAGCAAGCCCATGGCCTCTATTGCCAAGGCATCACAATCGCGCAACACGCCCTGTTCCATATTGGTCTCGCGCTGCAATTGCTCTTTAAGCTGTTGTACTTGGGCAGCCAAGGCCGCGCCATCCGCCAATAAAGAGGGGTCGCTTTCCGCGGTACCCGACAGGCGCTCACGCAGCTCAGCCACCGACATATTCAATGTACCCCATGCTGGCACCAAAGCATCCGCCATAGTGATTTCGGCCATTGGCTGTCCGCTGGACAGCGCCGCTTTTGGCGCGCGC
>DEBN01000001.1 GCA_002348825.1 Gammaproteobacteria bacterium UBA2955 | reverse complement strand
GTGTGGCCGATCATGCGTGAACAAAATTATGGCCGCATATTAATGACGACTTCCCCCACTGGGCTCTACGGTAATTTTGGTCAAACAAATTACGGGGCGGCGAAATTAGGGCAAGTGGGCCTGATGAACAGCCTTAAGATCGAAGGTGCAAAAAACAACATCCACACCAATACGATTGCCCCGGTAGCGGCGACACGCATGACAGAGAACCTGATGCCCGAGGAAGTGCTAGAAAAGCTCGGGCCAGAGCTGGTTACACCAGCGGCGTTGTTTCTGGTCAGCGCCGATGCGCCCAACGGCGTGGTCTTGCAAGCGCAAGGTGGCACGTTCTCACTTGCAGGGATTTTCGAAAACCAAGGTGTAAATATTGGCGTTGATGCGACGGTGGAAGATATTGCTGCCAACTACGAAGCCATTGTCGACATAAGTGCGGTTAAGCCGCGAGGGATGTTGCAACTCAACGCGATGTAGGCCTAAACGCGATGCGGAGGTGGTATGGCTGGGACCGTTATGACGTTAGCCTTGAGTTTCGTGCTCGCCGCGTTGCTCTGGTTGGTTATCGGCAGTCGTTTCCGGTTCGCCACTGAGCGTGCGGGAAACGATTTGCTGAATATTGCGGCTTATTTCGGTGGCTGCCTGCCGATTGCGTTCGTTCTAGTTTTCTTCGGCTTGGGTGGTAGTTGATAGCCAAATGAAGTTGCCGCTTGATCCCGAGCAAGTAAAGGGCTTTCTGCATGCTGATGAGGGTGCGTGTCTGTATCGGCTGGCATTGGACGCTTCCGCGCTTGGTCCGTGTTTAGAGATAGGCAGCTATTGCGGTAAGTCCACATTGTATCTTGGTACCGGCGTGCGCGACGGCGGTGGCTTGCTGTATGCGTTGGATCATCATCGCGGTTCAGAAGAACATCAGCTCGGTGAGGAATATCACGACGCCGATTTGTTTGACGCGCAGGTGCAGCGCATGGACTCTTTACCAGCGTTTCGCCGCACCCTGGCTTTAGCGCGGCTTGAATCGGCTGTTGTGCCTGTTGTTGCGAGCAGCGCTCAGGCCGGACGCTATTGGCAGACGCCGCTGGCGTTAGTGTTCATTGATGGTGGTCACAGTCTGGAAGCGGCGCTTACGGATTACCGCACGTGGGCCACCCGTATCCTGCTGGGTGGATACCTGGCTATTCATGACATTTTTCCTGACCCTGCGTATGGCGGTCAGGCTCCCTATGAAATTTATCAGCTAGCGCTGGCCTCTGGACTGTTTGAAAGCGTAGAGATTTGTCGCACCCTCGGCGTGCTCAAGCGTATCGGCCACTGAAGTAAATATGGTCGAGCCGGGGGTTAGTTGGTACAGCGCGTCTGCGGCCAAAAGCACCGCTGCAGCGGTCCAAGTGGGGCGTTCATCGGGCCAGTATATCTCTTCGATGAACACGTAACCGGTCCACCAGCTGCCGTCGGCTAGCTGATAGCGCGCGATGTCATCGAAGACCTGGCGAGCATGGCTGGTTAGATCGGCGGCGATACACGCCATAACTAATTCACAGCTCTCGGCCACGGTAATCCAAGGTTGGTCGGCGACGCAGCGACAGCCAAAGCCTTTTTTAACGAACGTATCCCAGCGCCGTAACAATCTAGTCTTTGCTGCCTCCTGGGTAATTACTCCGCCAAGCACCGGGTAAAACCAATCCATAGAATAGCGAGCCTTGCTCGCCCAGGTACGATCAAACAGCTCTGGATGATGGCGGAGCGCGTTACCTAACTGCTGACGAGCGGCGCGCCATGCGGGGCGCGGCTCGTTCAGTTCAGTGCCAATGTTTAGCGCGCATTCCAAGGATTTGTAGATCGAACTGCAACCCGTCACCAGAGCGTCTTTGTTGGTGCCATGGTATTTGTCCACAGCCCAAAAAATCTCACCGCTGTCATTCTGCTGACTCAGTACAAACTCCACGGCTCGGTTGACCATCGGCCAGTATTTTCTCAGTACATCGCGCTGGCCGGTCACCAAAAAATAATGCCACAGCCCGGTAGCGACATAGGCGACGAAATTAGTTTCGGTACGGCTGTCGTCGGCGACGCCGCGGTCGTCGTAGGCGGCGTACCAGCCCCCATCTGGGCGTTGCCGATCGGCGAGCCATTGCAGTGCGGCTAGCGCGCTCTGCCACGCGCCGCAAACGGTGAGCCCCATCATCGCTTCGATATGATCCCAAGGGTCGGTAATGCCACCCTTGAACCATGGGATCGCCCCATTAGGCCGCTGCAGCCTGGCGATGTAGTCGGCAGTGGCGCGCAGTTCTGGAAACGCTCTAAGGGGCGATTCGTTGGTGCTCATAATGCCTGACGAGTCTCGTTACGAAAGTACATGACCACACTCTTGCCCATGATCGGATTGAGCAGCCGGTCTAACGCGCGCGTAATCCATGGCTTTTGCATCAGGTCCCAAACCAGCAATCGATGGTATTGGGTAACTATTGGAGTGTTCTCGCCGCGCTGCCAAAGCGCACAGCGTAGCCACCAGTAGGGCACGTGCAAACTATGGGCCCAGTGTCGGGACAGAAAACGCATGTGCAGTTTTATCACCGCATTTTTTAGTTGAGAGGCCTTGAATATGCGTAGGTGGCCGCCAGGCGCCTCGTGATAAGCACTGCTCAGCACCCAGCATATCCATTCGGGGAAGTACCTAGGCACACTCACCGCGAACAAGCCCCCGGGTTTAAGCACGCGTTTTATCTCTGTCAGTACACTGTCGTAATCGACGATGTGTTCAAGCACTTCCGAACAAATAACGTGATCAAAGCTGTGGTCGTCGAAGGGCAACTCTAGACCGGACGCTTGCACAAAATCGCATTGGGTTTGCTCCCCGAAGTCGAAGTCGCCGAGGCGCTGCTGTGCCGTCATGAGATCGCTGTGACTCAGGTCCAGGCCGATGACGTGTATGTCTGCGGCTAAACGGGCGCTGATACTGTGCCGTCCTTCGCCGCAGCCTAAGTCCAGCACGACATCTCCAGGGCGAAAATTCAAACGGTCGAAATCGATGGTTTCTAAACTCACAGCATTATCTCGAGGTTGAACGAATGACGTGATAATAGTCGGTAAGCTGCGCGGCTACCGTATCCCAATTAAAATTCTGCAAAATACGCTGGCGGCCTTGAAGGGCTAACCGATTGCGGAGCTCTGGGTCGTTCAGCAGGCGGCGAATACCCTCCGCGAGCGCAGCAGCGTTTTTGCATGGCACAATAATGCCTGCATCGCCCACAACTTCAGGCAAGGCGCCCCCGGCCGTTGAAACCACGGCCACTTCGCATGCCATGGCCTCGGCAGCAGGAAAGCCGAAGCCCTCATACTCAGATGGCACCACGGCGATACTTGCGCGCGCATAAAGCGCAGTAATCGCGGTAGCATCGATGCCATGGTGAAATTCGATCCGCGACATAAGGCCTTTTGTCTTTAGGAGTTTGTCGGTTGGGCCGCCTGGGTTGGGTTTGCCGATAAAGGTTAACTTTAGATCGGGGAATTCCTCTACCAACAACGCTACCGCCTCTAACAAGTAGCGCGTGCCTTTGAGTGGCTGGTCCGCGCTGGCTGTGGTGATCAGGTGCATAGGTTCCCGGGTGATATCGGGCACAGGTACGAACGTTGTGCTGTCGACGCCGTTGTATACGACAGTGAGTCTTTCCGCGTCGACAGCGAAGTCGTGAGCGATGTCGGCCTTGGAATTTTCGCTAACGGTAATTATGTGCTTCAACTCTCTGGCGACGCGTATTTGCATCCGCAAGAACAAATGCCAACGTTTGATTAACAGCCGCATGCCCCAGTTTTTTTCGTGGGCGAGTGCGATTGCTCGGTCGTACGTAATCGGGTGATGGATTGTTGCAATGATCGGTACGCCGCTGCGTTGTAAAGTCAGTAGTGCTGGTGCCAGGCATTGGTTGTCATGAATCACGTCGTAGTTATTGCCGTGTCGTTTCAGATAACGCAACAATCTGCGGCCAAAGGTGTAAGGCTCTGGAAAGCCGCCGGAATTAAAAGACAGCCACTCGAACAGATCCGTAGCGCTGAGTAAATGTCGCCACTGCAAGGCCCGGAATGGGTTGTCAGCGGCAAATAAATTGAGGCCGGGCAGTTTGATAAGGTTAATACCTTCATCCAGTTCGGGATAAGGCTCGCCAGAGATAACGTCTACTCGGTGTCCAGCATTGGTTAACGCCCTGGCCAAATATTTAAGGTAGATACCCTGGCCGCCACTGTATGGGTTGCTGCGATAGCCGAGCAAGGCAATGTTCAACGAGCCGCGCGATGCAAGGGTTTTAGACGACGAGTTTGGTATTTCCTCACACGACGGCATGTGTTGGATTCCTGTGTTATAGGTCGATGCGAATAACGGCGGCGGTCGAGCATAAAGGGTTTAAATGGTTGGCGAAACTGCCGTGGGCAGCTTGACAGCCCCAGAATAACTCAACTTAGGCCTAAGCTGACAGGCGATCCGAACATGAATAGTATGCAGTTTACGCAATTAAAAAGGTGAATCCTGTTCATGTCTCAGATTGAGCTTAGACATCTGCGAACGTTGGTAGCGCTGCGCGACAGCGGCAGTTTGGTGGAGGCTGCCGAGCGCGTCCATCTCACTCAGTCTGCTTTGTCCCATCAGCTTAAGGAGCTGGAAACTCGCATCGGGTGCGCGCTGTTCGTCCGGAAAACGCGGCCCGTGCGCTTTACCAGCGCAGGAAATCGATTATTGCTGCTTGCGGATCAGTCCCTACCTCTGGTGCACAGTGCGGAACTGGATTTACAGCGCTTAGTGGGTGGCGAATCCGGGCGTCTGTATATGGCAATCGAATGCCACAGTTGTTTTGAATGGCTGTTGCCCGCCATTGACAGTTATCGCGATCAGTGGGCAGATGTGGAGTTGGACATTGCCAGTGGTTTTCACTTTGCGCCGCTGCCAGCACTAGCGCGGGGGGATTTGGATCTGGTAATCACCGCTGATCCGGTCGATGAGCCGGGCATCCATTACTTCCCGCTATTCAGTTATGAAGCCAAGCTCGCCGTGGCGAAGGATCATGAATTGGTCGCTAAGGAATGGCTTGAGCCCGAAGACTTAGCGGGTGCAACGATTGTCAGCTATCCCGTTGACCGCGACCGCCTCGATTTGTTTACCAGTTTTTTGGACCCCGCCGGAGTTGAACCTGAGCGCGTCAGACATGCTGAACTCACGACTATGATCGTGCAGTTGGTGGCCAGTGGCCGCGGCGTTGCCTGCTTGCCGAATTGGGCCTTGCATGAATATCTGCAGAATGACTATTTGTCGGTATGCTCGCTCGGCGAGGAGGGTGTATGGCCAACTTTATACGGCGCTGTGCGTAAAGATCAGGCCGACGCGCCGTTTATGCTCGGTTTCGTTGCTGTGGCGAAAGAGGTTTGCTTTAAGAACTTAAAGGGTATTGTCACCGCCGAGTTGGAGCCGCTCAAGTTCCGTTGAGGCTCGGTGCGCGTTTACTTAAGGCACCAGTACCACTTCTTGCCATTGCGTACCGACTAAGCTGTAGCGTCTGCGGTCGTGCAGCCCGCTCAATTCGTTTAAATCCAGCCGTTCTAACTGTGTAGGTTTGATGAGGAGTCCGCGCGCCGTCGCGGGTGCGGTGACAGGCTCGGGCAGGGATAACTCGTCCAATCCCAACTGTAGCTGCTCGCGGCTGGCAATGGGCGTACTCTGAGGCTGCTTCAAGTCGTAAAACCAATCCATGCGTTTTGGGGTTTCCGGACGATATTGCCAACTCGCAGCCACCACGCTGGGGTCGATCGGAACGGTAGTGAATTGCATACGATATTGAAGTTCGATACTCGGCCAATAGGTGTTGATCGATCCGCCATTTTGCAGTTGTCGCCACTTCGGGCTGCTTTCATGCATAAACAACGCAAGATCGTCCTCTACCTGCCGTAACACTAAAGTTCGCGCTTCAGGCTTACCATCTTCAGCTACTGTGGCGAGCACGCAGACCGCCGCCATCGGATCACCGGCCTCTCGAGCGCGCGCCCGATCGGACTGGAAGAGGTCTAACGGCGTGGTCACGACGAACTCGGGAAGGCTTGTTGGTCCGCTCGGATAATGCTTATCCAGCGCGCAATGCCGATAAAGCCCTGCCCCCAGCGACTGTAGTCTGTCAGCTGTTCCGCGATCTGATCGTCGTTCAGTTGCCCCGCGATACCAGAACGTATGATGGACCGGGTGACCTCTATGGTTTCCACCGCGCGCTGCAGGTCTTCAAGATCACCCATTGGCCCGTGTCTGGGAATGGTCAAAACGTCTTGAGGTAAAGTGCTGAGCAGGCTGCGTAGATTATTTATAAAGCCGCTGACGCTGCCGCCGTTGTTTATGTCGATATACGGAAAGGCGCCATTAAAGAAATGATCGCCCACATGTACAACGTTAGCCGACTGAAACAAAACTACGCTGTCACCGTTGGTATGGCCTTGGGGTAAGTGCACGACGCGGATGCTGTCACCATTAATATGCAGTTGCAGTTGTTGCTTATACGTTAGCTTTGGCAGCCCTGCAGCAGGAAACTGCGGTTGATTAAGTAGGCGTGTGCGCACATTGTCTTGGGCAATGATGCTCCCGGTTTCACCAAAAAACGGATTGCCGCCGGTGTGGTCGCCATGGACGTGGGTGTTAAGGATCATCGCCGGGCGTCCGCCCCCTAATTTTTGCAGCGCTTTGATCTCTACATTGGCAAAACGGTCCGTCGCTGATGCGCTCGGTCCGAATGCGATGATTGGAATAAAGCAACATGCCGTTGCCAGGATACGCGTTCGCCACAGTTTCAACGGCAAAGCTCAGTCTGTCTTGGGGTCTTCAGCGGCGGGCCCAGTATTTTGGCCTGTGCGGATGTCGGCAATATCTCGTTGGATTTCGCTAAGACGAAACAACACATCCGGTAGTTGATCATTGATACGCCAAAGTAGGTACGCGATGACAACTAAGATAACGAAGGATAGAAAACTCATGGGCTCACTCCAGTTTGAGTATCGCTACGGTATAGTGGCGGTCATTTGGTGTCTAGTTCTGCCGCAGTTATGGCCCCCGGTCGATCCAGATTCAGTCGCCGACCGTGCATAGGATTCGCCGGGGTTTGCGAACCGGGTTGGTGCGTAAAATCAGTTGGGTTAGGTCGGACGGGCTGGCGGGGGTTGGTGTGCGATGGCGGCTTATCTAATGTGCTGTGGTCGACGGCTAGACGGTGCCGGGGTTGCGTCACCGCTGACGGGCAGCAATTCGGCAAACGCCAACCCTGCTTGTTGTTGCCCCCAGGCCAACATAGGATGCAGGTCATTGGTATAAAGCCCTATGCCCTGAGCAGGTTTTACAAGGTGCATCGTGTTTTCTTTCGATTTAGGCGCAGCCTAGCATGACGATAACCCAGAGCGCGCAACCCGTGCTGGACGCGGCACTGCTGCAAGCGCTGCAGGACTGTGTGCCCAGCGGGTTGGCTGACAGGCACGCGTTTTGCGCGCGGTTACAAAAGATCTATGGTGGCGCTCAGGCAAGCATAATATTGCGAAATATGTCGATGCACTTGTATCGCTGCTATTGGCTGAATCCGTTACAGCCCTCGCGACTGCGCGCGGGGGAATTGGGCGGCGAGCCGGTAGCGGGTCTTACAGAGGTGTATCAGGTGCCGGTCGACCATCCCATTGCCCATCATCCCGCGGCCTCCGCCGGTGCGATCTACATTCAGAATCCGTCGAGCTACTTTGCTGTAAAAACCCTTGCGCCTGCGTTGAACGAAGAAGTGCTGGATCTTGCGGCTGCGCCTGGCGGTAAGACTCTAGCCATAGCCGCGCGGATGCAGAATACGGGACGCGTGGCCGCGGTGGAACCTATCCGCGGACGATTTCATCGTATGCAAGCGAATTTGCGGCGCTGCGGTGTTTCTAACGTGCAGTTCTATCAGCGCGATGGCCGCGGTGTTGGTCGCGCCGTACCCGAACGTTTCGACCGCGTACTGCTGGATGCACCGTGCTCTTCAGAATCGCGTATGCGCTGGCAGGAGGCGCGAAGTTTCGCACATTGGAATTTGCGTAAAGTTCGCGAGACGCAGCGCAAACAGAAGAGCTTACTCCGCTCGGCCTATGCGGCGTTAAAGCCCGGCGGTGTATTGTTGTATTGCACCTGCAGTTTTGCACCGGAAGAAAACGAGTTGGTCGTTGATGCGTTGTTAAAGAAAAGTGATGCGCTGTTGTTACCCATCGACAACGCACCGGAGAACTCGATTTCTGGTCTAACGCATTGGTTGGGTAGAGATCTCGCTTCGGAGATGAGCCGCTCCGTACGGATTATGCCGGACGGCCCGTGGGACGGATTTTATCTGGCGCGTATTACGAAGCCTCAATAATCGGCGGGTATTAGGGTAAGAGTGAGTTCGGCACAGCGGTACGCGAGATCGACCCAATCTACGGTAATTTGGAAGCTCGCCAAAGCTGCGGTGGGTAGCTCAATGCGCTGTTGTTGGTTGTTCAGCAGGCTGGCGAGGTAACTCAGACCGGGGTTGTGGCCCACCATTAAAATGTGTGCGATGTCCGCAGGTGTTTGTCGCAGCCTTTCCAGTAGTTGATCTTCATGCCCAAGATAGAGGTCTGGGTAATTGACGCTTGCACAATGCCAAGCGGTTTCGAAGGGTTGAGCGCTCGACTGAGTGCGCGCCGCCGGACTCGCATAGATCCAATCTGCGCGCAGGTCCATGAGCACACATTTTTTTAACAAACGCCCTATGTCATCACTGCCGCGATCGCTGAGCGGACGATCATAGTCGTCCGCGCCGGGCGCTGCCGGCATGGCGTCGCCGTGGCGCAGGAGTGTGAGGGTTCTTTCGACCATCAATCCCAGAGCGCAAAAAACTCCTCAAGTGCTTGGATTTGGCCGCCGGAAGCGGATGAGGGCACGATGATAGGGGTCTTTATGCCCGCGTCGAACCAAGCCTCAATGCCCTCACGAACTTCTTGTGCTGTACCAAACAAAGTTGTGTCAGCGAGCCAACGGTCTGACAAACACTCTGGTACGCGGTCGTAATCCTTTTCAGCGATCGCAGCTTCAACCGCGTTCATTTCCTCCTCGTAACCGGCTTGTTTCCAGTAGTTACGATAGTTCGGTAAGAAAGCGTAGCTGGTCAGCGTTTTGCGATTCACTGCTGCTGCTGCCGCTTTGTCATCACTGATACAGGTGGGCACCATGTTGCCAATAAAGAAGTCTCCACGGGCTTTTGTTTCGGCGCTCAAATTTCCCAGAGAGTGGCTCATATAAGAGCGCGCGCCGTTGGCAAATACCATGCCGCCACCGATTTCCTCAGCCAGTTGAATCATTTTGTCGCGCAGTGTCGCCAACACGATAGGTGGTAGATCGCCCACTCGAGGTACTGCTTGCATGTCCTCCACAAACTGGCGCATATCACCTAGTGGCTTACCTGCGGTGATACCCATGCGGTTGAGTGCCGGCGCATGACTAACGCCCACACCAAACCGAAATCTGCCGTTGGAAACCTCGTGGAGAAATGCCGCAGTTTGTGCAAAGTCCGTTACGTTGCGGGTATAAATCGGAGTGATACTGGTGCCGATCATGACGTCGCGCGTGCTCAATGCAATGGCGTTGCACAACGACAAACTGTCGCCAAGGCTAGGGCCGAAAATGCCGGGGAACCCTCTGCGTTCAATTTCCTGGGCGATCTCAATTGTTTTGAGCCTGCGGCCCGGAACTGCGGCCAAACTCACTGCGGGTAGTTGTGTCATGTTTCCCTCCAAAATTCGCGAAAAAACCCAGAGTACTCGAGTTAATTCCTTAGGCCAAACATTAGGGTTTGCACAACGTCACTTGGTGAAAGTCTCTTTAGTCGCGGTGGCCATGGGATGGGGTCATGTGTTGGATGAACTTCGGCTGCCTAACGATGTCTTCCGAGGCGGATTCGCCACCCATGAGATAAACCGATCCCAGGAGAATTTGTGGTGCAGGTCATGGGGTGCTCAGGGTTCGGTGTCATCTCCATTTTCGCATGCGCTGACACGACAGTTTCTCTGGCCGATCTCTGCAATTCCCTGTCGGAAGCGGTGAGGATAGATTCTCATCGGCTTCATGGCATTGATGGGTTGTGGGGTAACGCCAGTGGCCCGACTAAGCTACTGCAGCCCCGAGCGCTTTAGGTCCGGAAACTCACCAGTTAATCGGTTCGGTCGGATTACGTTGTCGTTCAATCAGTGTTGGCTGCGGTTCAACAACGGTACCGCCATGTCGCTCAGGCACGTTAGATGGTCGCGCATAGTAGCGTTGTTTAACGGTCAATTACTGAAGTGCTCGAGGTTCTCTAGCAGTACTTGGTTCTGCTCCTCTGTACCCACACTGATACGTAATTTGTCGTTCAGGCGCGGATGGTTGAAATAACGCACCAATATGTTCTTGGCTTTAAGCCTTTTATAGATGTCCTCGGCACCGATGCCGTCGCTCGGTGGCGTTGCGAGTAAAAAGTTGGCTTCGCTGGCTGCACAAGACCAGCCGATTTCGGTAAGTCGTTGTGCCAGCAAGTGACGTTGCTCGCGCACCTTCTCCCAAGTAGAGCGGGCATAGGCTTGGTCTTTTAGTGCGGCCAGCCCAAGGCTCTGGCTGATGCTATCAATGTTATAGCTGTCGCGGGTTTTTTCGATGATGGGCGCGATCAGGTCCTGGTCACCGAGCAAATAGCCAAGCCGCAACCCAGCTAAGCTGTAACCTTTACTGAAGGTACGCAATACCAGAACGTTGTCGTGCTGCTGGATTAACTCGCGACTGTTATAGCCGATCTTTGGATCGACGAAATCGGCGTAGGCTTCATCGATCAGTAATACGCCGCTGATGGCCTCTGCGATCTCGTGTAACTGCTGGGCTTGGGTTAATCGACCACTCGGCGCATGGGGATTGACCAGACAGGAAAGTTGCGCACCCGCGGCGTTGGCACGTGTAGCGAAGTCAGGGGGAATTGACCAGTTCGGCGCTAAATCTATGTTAAGCGTGAGGGCGTCTTGTATTTGCACCAGCACCGGATAGAGGGAATAGCTGGGGTCCGTGGTGGCGAAGGTGCCGCCTGGACAAACATAGGTAGTGATCGCAAGACGGAGGGCTTCATCGCCTGCATGGGTGACCACAACCTGATTTTTGTGCAGTCCGTGCTGTTCCGCGATCTGCTCGCGCAGAGCGTCGGCGGTAGGCTGTGGGTAGGTGCGTAAACTGGCAGTAGAGAACGTGTTTAACGCTTCGGTCACAGCGGGGCTCGGCGGGTATGGGTTTTCGTTGGTGTTCAGCTTGATCGCATGAAGATCGAGGGGCTGTTCGCCCCATTTATACCCTTCCATGCGTTGAATGTTGGGCCGTTGAAATTTGCTCATAAGGTCGCTTCAGGCGGTTCCGCGTCGTCTGGCTTTTCCGGTTCGGACGCGGCCGAGTCCTCGGAGCCCGCTGGCCCCAACAGATAGGCGATCCAACTCGTGTCTGGGTTCGCCTCGAGTGCGATCTTGGCGGTCATCGTTAAAGGAACAGATAACAGCATGCCCACCGGCCCCAATAACCAGCCCCACAATATCAAGGATAGGAACACCACCAGTGTGGAAAGACCCAGGCCACGCCCCAGAAAACGTGGTTCTACAACGTTACCCATTACCATGTTTATAAGAAAAAAACTGCCAGCAACAGCGCCGGCAATGGCCGGCCCGGCCTGCACCAGGGCCAGCAAAATCGGCGGTACTGCTGCGATAATAGAGCCGATGGTTGGAATGAAGTTAAGCAGCATGGCTAATAATCCCCAAAGCAGGGGGAAGTCCACGCCCAGTGCCCATAGCACGGCTGTGACCACCACGCCGGTAGCGATGCTGACACTGGTCTTGATGGCGATGTAGCGGTTCATGTTGGCGGTGAATTCAGAGAACAACGGTAGATCGCGTTGCGGGTCTGCGAGCACGTGTCGCAGCTTGCTTGGAAAGCTTGTGGCTTCCGCGAGAATGAAAACGACGGTGAGCGCAATCAGCAAGCTATCGCTGAGTACTGCACCAATGCCCGCCAAAGTGGAGCTTGCAAAAGTCAACGCCGACCCGGGTGATAGGTTGGTCACCAAGTTGGCGATGT
The DNA here is from genome assembly GCA_002348825.1 of Gammaproteobacteria bacterium UBA2955. Lineage (GTDB taxonomy): Bacteria > Pseudomonadota > Gammaproteobacteria > Pseudomonadales > Azotimanducaceae > UBA4421. The sequence goes on along the minus strand of DEBN01000001.1, from coordinate 14,981 downwards.
CTAGCGGGATATTGAAATCGTTGAGAAAACCTATGAGTTGTGCCTGCAGCAGCGCCAAACGCTCTTGGTAGAAGGGTAACTTTGCTGCGAACGCAGAGGTAGATGACGCCAGAAGACCGCCTAGTATTGCCAGTATCGTAATGATGCCGACGATGACCGTGGGAAGCGCAACGGTGCTCTTTAGCCCCCTCTGACGTAGCCAAAATAGCGGGGTCGCGGCGATGGTGGCGATAAATGCTGACAACAGAAACGGTACGACCAGCGCCTGCGCAGACTTCAAGCCCGCAGCGATAACGATTAGAGCGGCGACTAACAATAAGCTGTTGGTGGTGCGGGTTGGCCTTTCGATCGTCATGGTCTTGTTTTGCCGCTAGCTGAAAGCTTGGCGATTCTTAAGGCTTGGAAGCTGTTCGCGCACCCGCGCGACTTCGGCTGGATCTATAGTTGCTATGGCGTAGCCGTCCCCGTCATCGATCTCTGCAAGTACCCGGCCCCACGGGTCGATGATTACCGAATGTCCATAGGAGGATCGGTTGGCGCTGTGCCGGCCGTGCTGCGCCGGCGCGATAACGTAGCTCTGATTTTCAATTGCGCGGGCGCGCAATAGCGCGTGCCAGTGGGCATCGCCCGTTGTCGCGGTGAATGCCGATGGCACGCTGTGCGCGATTGCGCCTTGATCTGTGAGCGCCTGATAAAGAGCGGGAAAGCGCAAGTCGTAGCAAATGGTTAGACCAAGTTTGCCGAACGCGGTGTCGGTTAAGACGGCGCGGTTCCCGGCTGCGGTTTGGCGCGATTCTCTTAGTTGCGGGCCGTCGACGATGTTGACGTCAAATAGATGAATCTTTCGATACAGCGCTTTGACCGTGCCGGTTTCGTCTAGGTATACGCTGGTGTTGTAGCAACGTTGCGCATCTCCGGGGATTGCTTCATGGAATCCACCCAACAGTAAGGCACAGTTGAGTTCCTGAGCCAATTCTTGGCAGCGGTGCAAAATAGGCCCACCTGCCGGTAACGTCTCCAGGATCTCTTGTTTGCCTTCGTGTCGGCCGAGATAAGCGAAGGCCTCCGCCCATGTGATCAGTTGCGCGCCCTCCGCTGCGGCTTGGCGGCTCAACTGGATCAGTGTGCTGAGATTGGCTGCGACGTCTGTGCCAGCGTTATGCTGAACGACCGCTACCTGAGTTGGAGCGGTGCTAGACATGGCGGCTTAAAGTTGGTGTTTGCATGACCAACATTCTATCAAGTTGTCTTCGCATTGCTCAGTTCTTCGGGCTGCACACATTTGATCGGGTTGCCTAGGTACTCTTCTAAAGCGGGTAGGTTAAACGCGTCGTCCTCAGACACAAAGCTGATCGCTGTGCCTTCCGCCCCGGCGCGACCGGTTCGACCGATGCGGTGAACGTAATCTTCTGGGTCATCAGGAAGTTCAAAGTTAATCACATGGGTAACGCCGTCGACGTGGATTCCTCGGCCCGCTACGTCGGTGGCAATGAGGTACTGCAGGTTGCCTTGCTTAAAGCGATTGAGCGTCGAGAGACGTTTTTTCTGTGGGATGTCACCGGCTAAGCCCTCGCATTGGATGCCTTTTTGGCTTAAATAGCTTACCAATCGATGGGTCTGATCGCGGCGATTGGCAAAGATGATGGCGCGTTCGGGCCGCTTTACTAACAAAAAGTCGCGCAGCAGTTCTTGACGTTTGTGAGCGCTGATCAGCCAGAATTTTTGATCGACGGTGTCGGTGGCGACACTGTCGGGTTCGACTACGATATGTTCCGGGTCAATAGTCCACGACTGCGCTAGCCGCATAACCGTTTCATTAAAGGTAGCCGAAAAGAATAGCGTTTGGCGTTGTCGTTTGTGGGGTGTTTGATAAACGATGCGTCGAACATCGGGAATGAAACCCATGTCTAGCATTCGATCTGCCTCGTCGATGACCAAGGCCTCGACCTTGCTCAGGTTAACGTGCCGGCGTTCTAAGAAGTCGATAAGTCGCCCGGGTGTTGCAACCAGTATGTCTACGGGTTTTGCTGCCAACCGCTCCTGTTGCTTGGTGAAATCCATGCCGCCGACGACGCTAACGGTCGAGGCGCCCATATACTTTGCCAGATCTGCTGCGTCGCCTTCTATTTGCAGCGCTAACTCTCTTGTCGGTGCCAGCACTAGTGCGCGCGGTGTACCTTTAGGCAGGGGCTGCTGCAGCGGGTTCTCCCAGAATCTGGTCAGCAAGGCGATAAGGAAAGCTGCAGTTTTTCCGGTACCGGTCTGCGCCTGACCGGTGACATCATAGTCTGCCAGACTGAACGGCAGAGCTCGGGCCTGAATCGGTGTACAAAACTCGAAACCGAGGTCGTTGATGGCACGCATCAAGGGTTCGGGTAGGGCGTAGTCTTGGAAACGATCCGGTTGCTCCTGGGCTGTTGTTGGTGAACTTCCGACGTCGGTAGCCGATATAGAATCCGTCATAGTTTTCCTAAGATTGTGCGAGCAATTTACGCGCGCTGGCGAGTTTCACGCACAGGGTGAGTATCTCCATGGCGCCGCTTAATTCCTGCAAGCTGCCGAAAGTGGGCGCAATGCGCACGTTACGGTCATCGGGGTCGACCCCGTAAGGGAATGTAGCGCCCGCGGGGGTGAGGACTAAGCCCGATTCTTTGGCCATAGCCACAACCTGTTTAGCGAGGCCAGGCAGCAAATCTAGGGAAACGAAATATCCGCCGTTCGGCTTGGTCCACTCGGCGATCGCTAGAGCGCCGAGTTGTTCGGTTAATATTTGGTCTACAAGTGCGAATTTGGGGCGCAGGATTTCGGCATGTGCGGCCATGTGCTCGGTGACTCGGCCATTTAGAAAGCGCGCGTGCCGTAACTGGTTGACCTTGTCGGGCCCGACGGTTTGTACACTCAGATGCGCCACGAGGCTTTGTAGAACTTTAGCGCCAGAGGCGACAAAGCCGACGCCGGCGCCAGCAAAGGTGATCTTCGAGGTGGAAGCAAATTGCACAATATGCTCCGCGGTCCCAGCAGCTATGGCGAAATCGCGAATACTTGCCAGCGCGTCACCCGGTTGTTCCAAGTGGTGTACCGCGTACGCGTTGTCCCAAAGTACAATAAAGTCGTCGGCGGCCGCTTGCCCCGGCAGCGCAGCCAGGGCTTCCACCGTGTTGTCGGAATAGGTGTTACCGGTGGGATTAGCGTATTTCGGCACACACCATATAGCTTTTATGTTGGAGTCCGCGGCAGCAAGCTCCGCGGCGCGCTGCAGGTCTGGGCCGTGTTCGAGCATAGGAATGTTGACCATCTCCATGCCAAAGTGTTGGCACAGCACAAAGTGCCGGTCATAGCCCGGTACCGGGGTCAGCACTTTGATCGAGTCGCTGTCCCGCCACTTACGATTGTCGCCCCACAAGCCAAGGTTTAAGGCAGTACTTAAAACCAGATGCATGAGATTCAAGCTTGAATTGCCCGCTGCCATAATCTCTGCCGCGGGGACGCCCATTATTTCTGCACCGAGGTCGCGAGCTTCCGCAATGCCCATTAAGCCGCCGTAGTTTCGGGTGTCGGTGCCGTCCGCGCTTATGTAGTTGCCGGCGATGGTGGTTTCCAAAGCATCGCTGAGGCGTAACTGTTCGACCCCTGGCTTGCCGCGGCTCAAGTCGAGTTGCTGATTGGCACCGCTGACTGTCGCTAAAGCGTCTGTCCAAGTCCGCTCTAATGTCTGTAAGTCTGGTTTCGGTAGCGTCGCCAGAGGTTGCCCTGATTCACCAACAGTCATAGTCCAAGATCCTCTTGCAGTCCAAGCATGATATTGAGGTTTTGTATGGCGGCGCCGGCGGCGCCCTTTCCTAAATTGTCGTACCGCGCATTGATCACGATGCGCTGTGCGTCGCCGAATACCATTAATTCGAGGGTGTTTGTGTCATTGCACTTGGTAGGGTTCAGATATCCGTTTACCAGATGCTCGGGTGCGTTCACCGGCGCCACATGAATGAACCGTTCCGAGGCGTAGCGCTGCGCTAGGACGGCCTGAACGTCGGCCGATGTCGCGCCGCTCAGTTCACTTGCAAATAGCGCGATGCTGGTGACCATGCCTTTGTAGTAATTGGCCACTGTCGGTAGGAAAATCGGTGCGACAGCGGTGCCACTGTAGCGCTGCATTTCCGGTAGATGCTTGTGGCTTTGGTTCAGGCCATAGGCTTGAGTGTTGAAGGTGTCAGCTTGCTCCGGCGTAAAGTCGCGAAACGACTCTATCATCTGGCGACCGCCGCCTGAATAACCGGACACAGCGGTGCAACGCAGTGGTGTGCCCGTGTCCAACAACCCGGCTTCTACCAGCGGCAAAATGCTCAGTATGAAGCCTTGTGGATAACATCCTGGATTGCTGACCTTGTCGGCTGCAGCAATGGCCTCGCGACTTTTCGCATGGAGTTCGGGCAGCCCATAGACCCAGTCAGGCTGAACGCGATGCGCGCTGCTGGCGTCGAGGATCCTGCAGTGGTCGGCTGCTAGGTCGCAGGCCGCGACGGCAGCGTCGTCTGGAAGGCACAGAATTGTGACATCGGCTTGCTTGAACATTTGCTCGCGGACTGTGGGATCTTTGCGCTGTTGGTCAGCGATATCCAGCAGCTTAAGATCGCTGCGCCCGCGCAGGCGTGTGGCAATTTCAATCCCCGTGGTGCCGGCCTGTCCGTCGATAAAAATTGTTGCCATGATTTAAACGCCGATCCGTTTTACGCGCATAAGAAAGAGCAATAGGTTTATTGCCATAGCCTTAACCGCTCCTGTGATCGGCCATAAGCTGTCGAAAAAACGCGCAGAGTCTAAACTATTCCGGCTTGGAACGTAATTTCGTTGCGCAGCGAAGGCGGTAACTTTGTCAAGGTTTGGCGCAAGCTTGTGTTCGGGAAATAACTGCGCGCAAGATGCACAAAGCGCAGTGTCTTGAGTCCATCAAACCAATCATTAACTAAGCGTTGGCGCTGCGCAGTGTTAGGCTGCTGGTAAAGTTTATCGTTCAGGACTTTATGCACTCCCAATTGCCGCAGAATATTCGAGATCCGCACTTGATCAGGATCGTCGGTAGGAGCTGATGAAGAGAATTGCCTGTCGAGACTGCACAGCGCAAGATAGTTTAATGCCTTGCCCAATAGCTCAAAGCACCGGTAGTCATAGCTTAAATAACTTTCACCACTTGGGTCTTTTTCGAGGATCGAAGCTATTTTTTGCAAAGCCGGACCCGTACCAAAAACCACTCGCGTCGATCGTCTTGCCTGAACCTCGATGATCGGCTGCTTTAACCATGTTATGGCTTCGAGTTTGTTGAGTTTGTTGAGCAGGTGAAAATCTTCCCCCGCGTTGCGCTTTGGGAAACCACGGGCTTTTGCGTAATTGACGGCATGCACCGCAATAGTGCTGCCAAGCGTTGGATACGCATAAGGGCTGCCCTGAACAGCAAGTGCGTGAACGTAATATTGCATATGAGTGTCGTAGAGCTTGGCGGCATGGGCCAACCCGGGGTCTGCGCTGATGTGCCGATGGCTGAACACAATCGTGCCCGGTCGTTGGGTTGAAATTGCGTTGAAGTAGTCTTCCGGTAGGCGCGCGTCAGCATCTGTCTGATATAACCAAGGCGAAGTGATCTGGCCTTCGCGATACAGACGCAGTGCGATGTCTGTGCCTACTTTTCGCGCCAGCCCTACGCCTTGTTTATGCGGTATGCGTACGCCGGGAGTGGCCCGATCAACCATCAATAATGGGGTTGCCTCGCTATGTTTGAGGCTATTGAGTAGTTTTAGCGTAGATTGTATTTGCTGTTTCGTAGCGACGGGTTCTGCAGGGGCGTTCGCGACGACGATACACAATAGCTGCGCATCGCTACAGCGACTAACCACTTCGGCTAGAAAGTGTTCTGATTCAGCGAACGCCGGGATGACCAGAACATTCTTATATCGCTGTTTTTGGGTAAGTGCGGGTTGGCGGGTTAAGCTCGAGCTAAGCGCCTCGGGTTCTGCATAGTGCTGTAGATAGTGATCGATGACCCGATCCATAATATCAGTCTGCTAGTGCAGGGCAGCGCGCAGCGGCAGCGTTTTTACAACTTCAGCTTCTGTTTCGGTTAGCTCGTTAAAGCGTTCGGTTACGACAGATTCGTCAAAATGGTGCGCCGCCAAATTTATAAACAACTCCCAGTGGCGTTTCTCACTGGTGGCGATGGAGCGATAGAAGCGGGCCAAAGGGGGCTCGCCGTCCAAGTTATCCGCAACCAGTGCGAAGCGTTCGGCACCGCGCCGTTCGACCACGGCACCGACGATCAGGCGATCCAGCAAGAAAAATTCGGTGGCTTTGCGTACTTGGCCGTTCAACTCATGGATATAAGGATCTTTTAGGTCGGCAGCGGGAGTGAGCTGGCGGTCAAGGATCAGCCGCATGACCTCGCGATAGTGGTTCAGTTCCTCGACGGCAAGTTCCACCATAGCGCGCACGATAGACGGCTTGTCCGGGTAATGAGAAACCATGCTCATGGCCATACCGGATGCTTTTTTCTCCGCGGAAGCGTGATCCATGAGAAAAGCGTCGAAATTGGCCAGTACCGCCTCGAGCCAGCCAGTGGGTGTCGCCGCAAGTGGGCTTAGTCGGGATAGATCGACGACAGCCATTGACTTATATCGGTTATTTGTTGCGGACACACCTGATGGCCCATGGCGTATTCCTGCCATTGTACGCGGTAGTTGAGAGCGATTAACGCCTCGCGTGACGTGATCGCGCGGGTGATAGGGATCACTGGGTCTGACAGGCCGTGTGCCATGAAAATCGGCGTGTCGACATTCTCCAAAGCGATGCGTTCGGTGACTTGCTCATGATCGTGGAGATAGGTTGAGAGCGCCATAATTCCAGCCAAGGGTCGATTGAAACTCAGGCCGAGTTCTAAAGCGATGACACCACCTTGAGAAAAGCCCGCCAAGGTAATTCGTTCACTGGATATGCCCGCGGCGATTTCACTTTCGATGATTGATTTGATGGCCTCAGCTGAGTCCCTAATGTCCGCGCCTCCCGCCAGAGGAGCGCCAGGGTCGATGTCGTACCACGCACGCATCTCCGCCCCGCCATTTATGGTGACCGGTCGAATCGGCGCATTGGGGAAAATAAAGCGCACGCTGGCGCTGATATCCAGCATTGGCACGAGGGGTTCGAAATCGGTAGCGTCTGCGCCGAGCCCGTGTAACCAAATGACGCTAGCCGTTGGGTTCGCTGCCGTTTCACGCCGCAAGCATTCCAGTGCGGAAGGTTTTAAAGTATCCACCATTGGGCCTTTCCGAGTAATGTCGACGGCACCTTAGCTGTATTCGCGCGGAGATTTCAACGTTGTTGGCTGGGAATCTAATGACAATAAGTTGACCTAACTGCCCAAGGCCAAGTACCTTGCGCACCCGTGTTTGTCGAACACGCTCGCTGGGCGCTGGTTCAAGCCGTCCGCGCTAGAATACCATGATGGCACAATCTAGATGACCGAATACCCAGAAAATCGTCAAACGTCGGGCAACATGCGGCGTTTGACGCCTGCGTTAAAGTTTCTCCAGCCCTACCGGTTGCAGGTAATCGTGGCGAGTGTCGCGTTATGTGTTACCGCGGGCACTATGCTGCTTCTGGGTCAGGGTATTCGGATGGTTATTGATAGCGGTTTCGCGAGTGGTGAAACTGCCCTGCTTACCGAGTCGCTAAGGCTGTTTGTTATTTTTGTCGGGGTTTTGACGGCCGGCACATTTGTGCGGTTCTACTTCGTGTCTTGGGTCGGCGAGAGGGTCAGTAATGACATCCGCCAAGCGGTGTTTAATCACTTAATTCATATGCACCCGGATTTTTTCGAAACCAACATTCCCAGCGAGATTCAGTCGCGCATTACCACGGACACCACGTTACTGCAGACGGTCATAGGGTCGTCGGTGTCCATTGCATTGCGCAATGCGCTGATGTTCGTCGGTGGCCTAATTTTGCTGGTCATAACCAACCCAAAATTGTCGCTGCTCGTGTTAGGCACTGTGCCCTTTGTGGTCTTGCCGGTCGTGTTATTTGGCCGGCGGGTACGCGTGCTGTCGCGATCCAGCCAGGACCGGCTTGCCGACGTGGGTAGTCAAGTCAGTGAGAGTTTCCGACATATAAAGATCGTGCAGTCGTTCAATCATCAACGTGCGGATATCGCGCAGTTTAGCGCGCGCCTCGACCGTGCGCTCAACGTCGCCCTGCAGCGTATCTGGCATCGCGCGGTGCTTGTTGCAGTGGTAATGCTTACGGCTTTTGGCGCGGTTGCAACACTGTTGTGGGTGGGCGGCCAAGATGTACTGGCAGGTCGCACATCACCTGGCGATCTGGCGGCATTTATTTTTTATGCCTTTATCGTTGCAGGGTCGGTGGGCACAATTTCAGACGTTTGGGGAGATTTGCAGCGTGCTGCGGGTGCTACCGAGCGCTTGATTGAACTGTTGCAGGCAACAAACGATATTGTTGACGGGCACTATGCGACTGCAAAAGCAGAATCCTCTGGCCAACCGTCCGCGGCGCTGCAGCTGCACGATTTGTCCTTCAGTTACCCATCGCGGCCGCAAAACAGAGCCTTGGATGGCATCAGCCTCAGTGTGGACGCAGGTGAAATGGTGGCGATCGTAGGCCCTTCGGGTGCCGGTAAGAGCACCCTTTTTGATTTACTGCAGCGGTTTTACGACCCCGACAGTGGAGCAATAGTGCTCGACGGCAGTGATCTGCGCGAGCGTTCGTTGGAGTCCGTGCGTGCGGCGTTCGGTTTCGTGCCACAGGACCCGGTGCTGTTTTCTGGCACAGTGCGCGACAACTTAATTTATGGGCGACCCGACGCCACGGCTGACGAAGTCGCTAAGGCCTTAGACTTAGTCTATGCAATGGAGTTCATAGGAGCCTTGCCCGAGGGATTGGACACATGGGTGGGCGAAAGTGGTGTCGGATTGTCTGGCGGTCAACGGCAGCGCTTGGCGATCGCGCGGGCGTTGCTGTCACATCCTAGGTGCTTGCTCCTCGATGAGGCGACCAGTGCTCTGGACGCCCAAAGCGAGGACTTTGTTGGCAAATCCTTGCATGGTCTCAAAGGCAAGATGACTATTCTGGTTATTGCCCACCGACTGTCCACGGTGCGCGCCGCAGATCGTATTTGTGTTATGGATCAGGGTTGTTTGGTTGCGCAGGGCAGTCATGAGCGCTTGCTCGCTGAAAATTCGCTGTATAAGGAGTTCGCCCAGATACAGTTTGCGGCTTAGGTTTCGCTGAACAGCCCTATCTGTAATTCTTGTTTGCTGGGACTTGGTTTCGTTTTCAACTGCACACCGAGGCCAAGGAGTCGAATGGGCAATCCTCTGCGTTGCCAGGCTTCGTCTAAAAGCTGGCGATAGCAGTTTAGGTCAAGCTCAACACCACGCCTGCTTGCTGTAGTGATGGAGAAGTCATCGAAGCGCATCTTGAGCGTTCTAGATTTAACTTGATTTGCGCAATCCGCGCGCGCTACGCGTCTTTTTAAGTCATTAAAGAGCTGCTCAATTTCATCCATGCAGTCCAGAGGGTTAGCCAGATCCACCGCATAGGTTCGTTCCGTGCTCACCGACTTGCGTTGTCTGTGCGTACTCACCGGACGATCATCCCGACCTCTGCAGAGGTCAAATAAGCGCGCTCCGAACTTACCGAAGTGTTCACTGAGTTCAAGAATTGCCACTTGCTGCAGGTCTGCACAAGTGTTCAGTCCCATGCGATGCATTTTCCTTGCGGTAACCGAGCCGACGCCGAAAATTTTCTCGACCGGCAAAAGCCTCATAAATGCATCCACTTCAGATGGGCTAATGGTCTTTTGACCATCTGGCTTGTTCCAGTCAGACGCAATTTTGGCAAGGAATTTATTGTTTGCGATGCCTGCTGAAATAGTGATGCCTATCTCTGTGCGGACTCGATCACGAATTTCTTTGGCGATAAGGGTGGCGCTGCCGTTGGCGATTAAGCTGTCGCTGACATCTAGGAATGCCTCATCCAGAGATAACGGTTCTACCAAGTCGGTGTATTCTTTAAAAATCGTCTGCACACGCACAGATTCGTCTTTGTATTTACTCATATTCGTGCTGACAACGACCAAATCAGGGCACTTGCGCAGAGCTGTGGACATGGGCATTGCCGAACGCACGCCATAGGCCCGAGCGGCGTAGTTACAGGTTGCGACAACGCCGCGTTGGTCCGGTCTGCCGCCGACAGCGATGGGCTTATCGCGCAAATCGGGGTTGTCGCGCATTTCTATCGATGCGTAAAAACTGTCGCAATCGCAGTGGATGATTTTGCGCATTTATATTGGCTGATCCAAAAAAGTACAGAAACGCCCGCTTAAGGATCGTATTCTTAGCAAATTTAATCAACAAACCATATTTAGCAGGGGACAGCGCTTCGTTTATTGGTTTAGTATTGGCCCGTCGCTTTCAATGCCGTCAACTAAAAATTGACGATACAATTGCGCGATGCAGATTATCGAACGAGTTAGAGTTAAAGGTAAGCGAGTCTTGAACCCTGTTATTGCGATATTTCGGACTAACCGAACGAATAAGGTTTAGAAGCTGCTTATTAAATGTTAACAGTCCACTGAAATAGGAGTTCTGATGAGCGTAGAGTTGTTGGACAATCCCAGGTTTTTTGGTTTCCGAGTGCGCCGCCAAATCGACGGCAAAACCTATCAAGAATATTTTTCGTTGAAGGCCAACGGTAAGCGTATGCGCGGTGCCGCTCGAGCCGAAGTGAAAGCAGTGGCTGATGCGCGTGATGCAGTACTAAAAGAGTCGCAACAAAAAAATCGTGACCGTAAAGACAAAGAGATTGAACTAGACCCTACAGGGCAAATTCGCGGAATTTTGTGCCGCATGAAGCGCGAAAAGAGCGGCACCATGACTCCAGTGTTCCAGGTTGGTGTAATGTCCCGCGTGCGCGGCAAAATTGTTAACACCACGGTGTCCATCACTAAGCATGGGCGCGTGGAAGCTTGGGCGCGGGCGGTGGATTTCTATTGTGAGCACAAGAAAATTGGCCGGCGATCAAACGTCTACAAAGACCTGATCTCGCGCTGTCCGAAGCCGGCGCAAATTAAGAAATTTACGGCCCAATAGGCTCGATCTAGCACTAAATGCGGTAAGCTTGCAGCGATAGAGTTTGTCGCAGCAGGCGCGCCGCACCCCTTCCCCAATTGCGCTCCGGCCACAAGTAAGTCATCGGAGGCACAGCATGCAATACTCGCAGGTGTATCGGCGGTCAATAGCTGAGCCAGAAGCCTTTTGGGCGGAGCAGGCTAAGGATATTCCCTGGTATTCGGCGCCGCGGAACATCCTCAGTAAAGATACGAATAATGTTGCACGTTGGTTCGCCGACGGCACCCTCAATACTTGTTTTTGCGCGGTGGACTACCATGTCGAACAGGGGCGCGGCGACCAAACAGCCCTAATCTTCGATTCGCCGGTCACCAATACGGTCGCTCGCTATAGTTACGCCGAGCTTATGGATTGGACTGCGCGGGTAGCGGGCGGTCTGGTAGAACTGGGTGTGGGCAAGGGTGATGTAGTTATTATATACATGCCCATGGTGCCCGAAACGGTGGTGGCTATGTTGGCCTGTGCTCGCATTGGCGCTGTTCACTCGGTTGTATTTGGCGGTTTCGCGGCAGACGAGTTAGCCATGCGTATTGACGATTCCACGCCTAAGGTGGTGCTGGCGGCGACGTGCGGTATAGAGACTGATCGAGTGATTCCATATCAGCCGTTACTCAATGGCGCTATTGAACTCGCTGGTCATAAACCGGCGCATGTGGTGATGCTGGAGCGGCCTCAAGCACCTGCGCAGTTAACCTCGCCGCGTGACCTCGATTGGGCCAGTTGGGCCGACGCCGCCAAGCCGGTTGCCTGCGTCCCCGTGGCTGCCACGGACCCTCTTTATATCTTGTATACCTCTGGCACTACGGGAAAACCCAAGGGTATTGTTCGCGACAATGGCGGCCATGCCGTGGCGCTTAAGTACAGTATGTCGGCAGTTTATGATGTCGGTGTTGGCGACGTGTATTGGGCTGCGTCGGACGTGGGTTGGGTGGTTGGCCATTCATACATCGTCTATGGACCCTTGCTCGCCGGTTGCACCACCATTGTCTATGAGGGCAAGCCGGTTCGAACGCCCGATGCTGGCGCGTTTTGGCGAGTGCTTTCGGACCATAAAGTTAATAGCTTTTTCGTTGCGCCGACCGCTTTTCGAGCGATAAAAAAAGAAGATCCAGAGTGTAAATTGCTGGCCCAGTACGACCTTTCTAGTCTCAAGTATCAATTTGTTGCCGGCGAACGATTGGATCCCCCCACTTACTATTGGCTCGAGCAACACCTACAGGTGCCGGTAATAGATCACTGGTGGCAGACCGAAACAGGCTGGTCGATCTGTGCGAATCCTGCGGGCATCGAATTGTTGCCCAGTCGGGCAGGCTCTTGCGGCGTTCCCGCACCTGGATGGGACTTGCGGGTACTGGATGAATCAGGACAAGAGGTCGAGGCCGGCAAAGAGGGTGCGATTGTTGTTAAAGCACCGTTGCCACCCAGTGCGTTTGCCACCGTGTGGCGGGATCATGAGCGTTTTCAACAGAGTTACTGGAGCCAATACCCAGGGTTCTATTTGACAGGCGACGGCGGTTATCAAGACGCGGACGGCTATGTCTATGTCATGGGTAGAACAGATGATGTGATAAACGTGGCAGGCCACCGCTTGTCCACTGGGCGTATCGAAGAGGTGCTTGCAGAACACAGAGCGGTGGCAGAATGCGCAGTTGTGGGCATTCATGATGCTCAGAAGGGCCAGGTACCTGTGGGCTTATTGCTGCTGAAGGACGGGATCGATCTCGACGCAGAATCTTTAGTCGCCGAGTTGGTGCAAAGTGTGCGCGACAGTGTTGGACCGATCGCCAATTTTAAGCGCGCACTCGTGGTTGCTCGCTTACCGAAGACTCGATCAGGTAAGATATTGCGCCAGGTTATTCGAAAAATGATTGATGGTGATCCCTATACCGTGCCTTCAACTATTGACGACCCCGACATCATTCCCGAACTGGAAACGTCTTTGCGGGATCATGGTTTCATTGGCTCCTAGCATCGTGCCGACGTTTTAAACATTAGGAACAATAAAAGATCGATGATTATCGTCCACGGCAGTATTCCGATTCGCCCCGAGCGGCGTGACCAGGCACTGGAACTGGCTAAGCAAATGGCAACCGCCAGTCGTAATGAGAAAGGCTGCATGTCCTACGAGTTTTATGTCGGGCTGGCAGACCCCGATACGCTGATGTTGTTCCAGGAATGGGAGAGCATGGACGCACTGATGGGCCACTTTGATACCGACCATATGGACGCATTCCTGCAGCAGTTGCCCGACCTAGTATCGGGTGAGATCGTTACCCGCCGCTATGCGGTGCAGGCAGTAGAGGAAGAAGAGGCGGTCGCGGTGCAGGCACCAGAGCCTATCATTCACTAAAGCTAGGCCTAGGTTTTTGGTTCATCAAGCAGGTCGGCGGAGGCAGCGTCCTGCTCACGACGCTTGCGCACGAATATTGCGGAACTGATGCCCAAGCCGAGGGAGAAGAACAGTTCGACCGCGGCGGCCAAAAATAGCCGATCGTCGGTAATGACCAAAACGGCGTGAATAAAATATAACGAACTGATTAGACACAGCATAAACATGCTGCGCAGTTCTCCTCTCAGAGCGCCGGGAAGAGCTAATAACAGCGGCAGTACTTGAAGCAGAAACCATACCGCGTTGCTGGATGGAGTATTCAACGGTTCGATTAAAAATTGCCGCATCCCCGTGACGGCAAACAGCGACCCAACGCAAACCAAACTCAAAAATAACCAACCGCGCAACAGTGTTCTCCCTGTTTATCGTTAGGTGGCTGGAGCGAGACGAAGTGCTGTCTGCGCCAGTTGCATTCCCGCGGCAATGGCCAGAGCAGCTTCATCTTCGCTCAGCACAGCGGGATCATCGCTGCCTTGTAAATGGGTAACCCCATAGGGCGTGCCACCGCTGCGAGTTTGATGCAGCGCAGGCAAGCTATAGGGCAGGCCTTGTATGAGCATGCCCTGATGCAGCAAAGGCACCATCATAGTCAGCAGTGTGCTTTCCTGGCCGCCGTGAATAGAAGCGCTCGAGGTGAATACACTTGCGGGCTTGCCGACTAACGCGTTCTCTGCCCACAGGTCCGATGTGGTATCGATGAAATACTTCATGGGTGCGGCCATGTTGCCAAATCGGGTTGCACTGCCCAGAGCGAGGCCACTGCAACCGCGTAAGTCTTCTTTGCTACAAAATACCGCCCCGGAATCTGGGACTGCTGAAGCTGTGCGTTCTATCACGGTGCTTACTGGAGGCACCGCTCTTATGCGAGCGTCGATACCGTCGATCTTGTCCACACCGCGGGCAATGTGTAGGGCCAGATTTTGCGTGCCGCCGCTGCGCGAGTAATACAAAACTAGTACGTAGGGTTGGTTCATAGCAGCGTCAAAACTTTCTCTGGGGGTCGGCCGATTACCGCGCGACCCATGGTTACAGCAATTGGGCGTTCGATGAGAATGGGATGCTCAACCATTGCGTTGATCAGTGCGGCTTCCGACCAAGCAGTATCTTCTAGGTTGAGTTCCAGGTAAATAGCTTCGTTGGAACGTATCAGTTGTCGGGGTTCCAGATCTAAAGCATTCAGTAATTGTCTAAGTTCAGCAGCGCTAAAGGGTTGTTCTAAATAGTCCACCAGACGCAGATTCACACCGTGGTCCTGCAGCAGCGCTAACGCCTTGCGAGACTTGGAGCAGTTGGGGTTGTGATAGAGTGTTACAGCAGACATGGGCTTCTCGTTGGCGGCGTGATCGGGCACAGTATAGTGATGGGCGAGCACAGCACCAATCCGTTAGATACAGCCCAGTCTCGTT
>DEBN01000091.1:2382-3053 GCA_002348825.1 Gammaproteobacteria bacterium UBA2955 | reverse complement strand
CTGGGCGATCCCGGTGAATGGCTGTTCAGCAGTGTTCTGCCCGTATTGCCAATCAGTAGGTCTTAAGCGGACTCGAATTCGAAATGTCTCCTGGTGTTGGAGGGCCCAGCAAAAAAATAATATCGGTAACTGCAACTTCATCCGAGGCCATAGGTAACAGCATTGGAATCCCTGACTCATCGACAGCGCGCTGACACACACAGATGGCTGCTTGCAAAAACTACGACAAAGCCGATAGAGATGCCGCGCAATACGTCTGGCCCTTGCAAGCCGTTCATGGCGGTGCCGCAGTTTAGGGTATAAACGGCAGATTTAATGAAACAGACTGACAATGCAAAACGGGGCCAAAATTCATCATCGGTGCGTATGATGCACTGCGACGGTTTCTGCGGCCGCCGGATTTTTCAACTTTTGTTAAACCACGGAATTTATGAGTGAACAAAATAAAGGCGCGACAAAGTCGATGATGGCACGTAGCGGTTGGATCGCTGTGGTGATCATCGCTCTTGCGGCGGCGGTGGGGCAGTCTTTTGGTCGTTTTAGCTTTGGTGTGCTACTGCCGGCCATTCGCGACGATCTGGGTATTACTAACACTCTTGCCGGATTGCTGGGGGCGACCAATGTAGGCGCTTACCTACTCGCTACATTGGTGGTGGCATGGGCTACCAGCA
>DEBN01000091.1:0-1983 GCA_002348825.1 Gammaproteobacteria bacterium UBA2955 | reverse complement strand
GGGGCGGCCGGGGGTCCGTGGGTATTGGCCGCGGGTTTATGTATTGCCGGCATTGGTGGCGCATTTTTGTGGATACCGGCGCCGGTCATCGCGGCCGACGCCATGCCTGCGCATCGCCGACCAGTGGCTGTAGCCATGATGAGTTCAGGTATTGGTGTTGGCATCGTATTCGTCAGTTTGCTCAGTGGCAGTTTGCGTTCCACAGAAGGCGACGGTGCTTGGTCCAGCGTCTACCAGATTTTATTCAGTATAGGTGTGCTGCTGCTGGTGTTGACTCTGTTGTTCGTCCGGCATCGACAAGCCGTGCCGGTTGGTGGTCGCGGCGTTGGCGGTCTTGCCGCGCTACAGCGTATGCCAGGCTGGTTGCCGCTATTGGTGGCTTACTCGGCCTTTGGTTTTATGTATCTCTTGGTAATGGGTTTTCTAACGACCCGACTCGAAGACGACAATGGCTGGTCTACGGATGACGCGTCTCTGGCCTTCTCATTGATGGGGTTGGCAATGATTTTTGGTGGACCGTTGCTGGCCGCTCTAGCCCAGCGCTTGGGCGTGCGGTTAACTCTGGCGGTCGCGTTTGGTCTCTGGCCCCTGCTGGTTGGCGTGGTGTTAACTGGTCAGCTCACGCTGACACTGGCGGCGTGCGTCGGCTTGGGACTGTTGTTTGCGGCGCTGCCGACTCTGGTAACGCTGTTTGTTGTGCAAAATACCAGCGCCGAAGATTACGGACCAAGTTTCGCCGTTGCGACTCTGAGTTTCGGTATCGCTCAGACCATCTCGCCACCGATTGGTGGCTTTATCGCCGACCAAACCGGCACATTTTCGTATGTGTTTTTATTGTCCGGCTTGGTTAGCCTTGTGGGAATGGCTGCGTCTTTGCGGCTTCCGGAATCGTCGCTCACGCGGTGATTAAAGACGCATCAGACACAATCAGGGCGTGGCTCAGGTGCGGGTTTCAAAGCCCTCGCGAAGCACGGGTTTGACTTTGCCCACCTGCAGCAGTGACTCCACGCAATCCCTTATCGACTCGTCTAAGGGTCGAAAGTTAATCCCCACTGCGTTACGAATGCGGTCATTGCGCAACTCGCATTGTGCCCAAATGTCCCGCATCTCCTGCTCGCGCGCCTGAATACGTTCTGGGAATTCGTCTGTGACCTCTGGCGTGGCGTGGCCTAGTTCGGGCAGCAGTCGGTCGATGGATGCGCAGACATCTTCAACATTGCGGGTGTCTGTTGACCAGGCGATAAAGCGGTCGCCGTTTGCCACATCGACATTCTCGAGCAAGCGAATGTGACATTCGGCGTCGTCGCGCACATCTACTGTCATCCATGGTCTGTAGGCGCCGTTTTGGTAATACTTGCCTAACAGCATCATTTCGATGTTGTGCTGCCAAGGTCCTTTATCTTTCTGGTGCGCTGAAAGAATGGGGCCCACATTGTCCGCCGGGCAGACACGAATGCAGTCCCAACTGCCATTGGCCGCTGCCGCGTCGGTAAAAAGACGTTCCAGCGTAACCTTACCGATAGAGTAGCCCTGACCGCGTTCAGGTGTTCTTTTAGGACTGGCTTCGTCGGGATAACGATCCTCGTAAAATACCGGGCGACGCACCAGTTCTTTCAAATCCGCCTCCGAAATGATCGCGGCGATGCTCGACGTTACGATGACACGGTTCACGGAATTGGAGCGATTGATGCTGTCGATAATATGCGTGCACACACCGCGCATGTAGTCCTCGTCGTCGTAGTCGGAGACATGGGATACGTGGCACACGCCTTTACAGCCGGCAAAAACGTCGTCAAAACACCCGGTTTGATCGAGGTCCGCGGAGTGCAGAGTCAGGCGACCGGAGGCGAACCCCGGCAATGCGCGCAGAAAATCCGTTTTGCTGGCGTCGTTGACGTCACGCACGCAGGCGCGCACGCGATAGCCTTTGTCCAGCAAACCACGGACTACCCAACCGCCGATAAAGCCGGCGCTGCCGGTCAC
>DEBN01000088.1 GCA_002348825.1 Gammaproteobacteria bacterium UBA2955 | reverse complement strand
GTCCAGCGCTATGTCGCGGAGTGGCAGCACACCATCACCCGTATTGGTCGCTGGATCGATTTTGACAACGATTACAAGACCATGGATGCCTGGTATATGGAATCCGTTTGGTGGGTGTTCAAGCAGCTTTGGGATAAAGGCCTCATCTATCAGGGGGTCAAAGTGGTCCCGGTTTCCACCGCTCTGGGGACGCCGCTCGCTAATTTCGAAGCCACGTCAAACTATCAGGATGTGCAGGATCCGGCGATCACGGTGCTGTTGAAGCTGTTGGATGAGGACGCCTACCTAGCGATCTGGACCACGACGCCATGGACGCTGCCGGCCAATTTGGCGGTTTGTGTTGGCGACGACATTGAATATTCGTTAGTGCAAGATGCAGAGTCGGGGAAGGCCATTTACCTCGCTAGCGAACGCTTAGCCGATTATCAGGTTGGCGATGAAATGTCTGTGCTTGGCACGGTCCGTGGCCGTGAACTTGTGGGACGCCGCTACACGCCGGTTTTTGACTACTTTGCTGAAAAATCTGCAGAAGGTGCGTTTGTTGTCATCAGCGGCGATTACGTCACGACTGACAGTGGTACGGGTTTGGTGCACCAAGCCCCTGCGTTTGGCGAAGACGACTACAAAGCATTTCAGGCCAGTGGGCTCGACGCGTTTGCTTGCCCGGTGACGCTGCACGGTGAGTTCACCGATGAAGTGCCGGATTTTGCTGGGCGTCATGTTAAAGATGCCGACAAAGACATCATCGCCCTGCTCAAGGCCAATGGTGCTTTGTATCGGCAGGAAGTTATTCAGCACAGTTACCCCTACTGTTATCGTTCCGATACGCCGCTGATTTATCGAGCGATCCCCTCTTGGTACGTACGGGTGACTGCCATAAAGGACGACCTTAAAGCGGCTAACGAGAAGATCAATTGGGTGCCGGAGCACATCAAGGAAGGCCGCTTCGGTAACTGGCTCGACGGCGCTATTGATTGGGCAATTTCACGGAATCGCGTTTGGGGTACGCCGCTACCGGTCTGGATAAATGACGAAACAGGCAAGGCTTTGTGCGTGGGATCGATCGAGGAGTTGTATGAATATAGCGGTGTGCGGATCGATGATTTGCACCGGGAGTACGTTGACGACCTGACCTTTCGAATTGAAGGAGAGCCCGGCACTTACCGACGGATAGAAGAGGTGCTCGACTGCTGGTTTGAGTCCGGTTCTATGCCGTATGCGCAACTTCACTATCCGTTTGAGAACGATGAGGTCTTCAACGCTGGATTTCCCGCCGAATTTATTGCGGAAGGTTTAGATCAGACGCGCGGTTGGTTCTATACCCTGACGGTTTTGGGCGCCGGCCTGTTTCAGCAACCCGCGTTCCGCAATGTGATTGTGAATGGCATGGTCATGGCTGAAGACGGCAAGAAGATGTCGAAAAGCCTCCGCAATTACACGCCGCCGAATGAGTTGATGGAGACCTACGGTGCCGATGCGCTGCGTCTTTATTCTATTAATTCGGGACTGGTGAAAGGCGAGGAGCAGCGTTTCGCAAACCAAGGCGTGCGCGATATGGTGCGTCGCGCCTTGTTGCCGTGGTACAACGCTTACTCGTTTTTGCGTACCTATGCAGAGATTGATGAGTGGTCACCGCAGAAGGGTCAGCACGAGGGCGACAACGTACTGGATCAGTGGATAATGTCGCGCTTGCAGACGCTGAAAGAAACCGTCGCCACTGAAATGGATGCCTATCGCCTCTACAACGTGGTGCCGGCCTTGTTCGCCTTCATAGAGGATCTGACAAACTGGTATATCCGACTCAATCGCGGCCGTTTTTGGGGCGAGGAGATCAGCGCCGACAAAATTGCCGCTTACAGCACCCTGTATGAGGTGTTGCTCGAGTTGTCGAAGGTCATGGCGCCGTTCGCGCCGTTTTTGTCAGAGCATTTGTACCAGGCGTTAGCGCAGCTCGCGGGTCAAACCGCCCAGCCGAACTCTGTGCACCTGTGTGATTATCCCGAAGCGGAATCGATCAAAGTAAAGATTGGCCTAGAAACTGCGGTTGAGCGCATGCAGCAGGTCATACTGCTGGGTAGGCAGAAACGCGAAGAGGTCAAAATTGGTCTGCGCACGCCGTTGTCTAAACTCACCATTGTGAACTCAGATCAAGCGTTGCTAGACGATATGCGCTCGATTGAGCAATACGTGCGTGAAGAGTTGAACGTCCAGTTGGTTGAGTACGCAGCGGATGAGTCGGCTTATATCGAATTGTGTGCAAAACCAAATTTCCCGCTTTTGGGTAAACGCTTAGGCAAACGCATGAAGGCCTTTGCAGCGGTCATTGATGCTATGACACCTGAGCAAATAAGCGTTTTGCAGCAAACGGGCAACATTACGCTCACGGTTGACGACGCCACAGAATCATTTAACAGCGAAGAAGTGCGGGTACAACAGCAGGCTCGAGCCGGTACAAATACGGTGTCTAACAGCCAGATCGCGGTAGATCTGAATTGTGAACTGACCCCTGAGCTGGTGCGCGGTGGCTACGCAAGAGAAGTCGTCAACCGTATACAGCGCGCGCGCAAAGATATGAATTTTGCGGTCAGCGATCGCGTTTTGGTGACGTTTGCTGCGACGGGCGAATTGGCGCAGGCGATCGATGAACACCGTAACTATGTGATGCAAGA
>DEBN01000097.1:3828-12447 GCA_002348825.1 Gammaproteobacteria bacterium UBA2955 | reverse complement strand
TTTTGCCAAGGCGCATTGTGGAACATAAACTCTTTCGACCAGTGGGGAGTAGAACTTG
The DNA here is from genome assembly GCA_002348825.1 of Gammaproteobacteria bacterium UBA2955. GTDB lineage: Bacteria > Pseudomonadota > Gammaproteobacteria > Pseudomonadales > Azotimanducaceae > UBA4421. Next base: position 12,389 of record DEBN01000097.1, on the reverse strand, counting down.
GTAAAAAGCTTGCGGGACCAATTTTCCGCAGCCTAAATGACGATCACAACATGACTCCGTCGTATGACAAAGCCACCAATGCACTGATTACCAAGCTCAAGAGCTCACAGGCTTAAACATCAGAAACGGACTCTTCTTTTAGGAAAGAACCATGACCGAAGTATTCGACATCCCGCAAAATATTGCGTCGCGCTGCTTGATTAACCAAGCGCAGTACGAAGCCATGTACGAAAAATCCATCGTAGAGCCCGATGTGTTCTGGTCAGAGCAGGCCGAGACGTTCCTCGATTGGACGCGGCGCTGGGATCAGGTATCTCAGGCGGACATGCAGCAGGGGCGTATTGCCTGGTTTAGCGGCGGCGAGCTCAATGTATCCGTAAATTGTATCGATCGGCATCTGCCCTCCCGGGCTTCCCAAACGGCCATCATATGGGAGGGGGACGAGCTCACAGACGATGCTCATATTACCTATCAGCAACTTTACGAAAACGTCTGTCAACTCGCCAACGGACTACGCGAGCGCGGCATCAAAAAGGGCGATCGAGTTTGCATCTATATGCCCATGATCCCCGAGGCCGCGTACGCGATGCTTGCATGCGCCCGTATCGGTGCCATACACAGCGTTGTCTTTGGTGGTTTTTCTCCGCAATCGCTGCAAGATCGAATACTCGATTCCGACTGCCAAACAGTAATCACGGCTGATGAGGGTGTGCGTGGGGGCCGCACGGTGCCGCTCAAAGAAAATGTGGATGAAGCATTAATGAACTGCCCCGGCGTACACAGCGTGATTACCGTCAAGCGCACCGGTAACGAGGTGCCCTGGAACCCAACCCGCGATATTTGGTACAGCGAACTGACCGCAACCCAGGCGACAACTGCAGAGCCCGAGATCATGGCGGCAGAGGATCCGCTGTTCATTCTGTATACCTCGGGATCTACCGGAAAACCCAAAGGTGTACAGCATTCCAGTGCAGGCTACCTACTGCATGCCGCAATAACCCACAAGTACGTTTTTGATTATCAAGACGGCGATATCTACTGGTGCACCGCAGACGTCGGTTGGATCACCGGTCATTCCTACATCGTTTACGGACCCTTGGCCAACGGCGCTACCACACTTATGTTCGAGGGTGTTCCTACCTATCCAGATGCATCGCGCTGCTGGCAAGTAATCGATAAACATGGGGTAAACGTTTTTTACACTGCTCCCACTGCTCTTAGACAACTCATGGCTCAAGGTGATGCATTCGTCACCAACAGTTCAAGAGCTTCCCTACATTTGCTTGGTAGCGTCGGTGAACCGATTAACCCAGAGGCCTGGGATTGGTACCATCGGGTAGTCGGTGAGCGGCGTTGCCCTATTGTCGACACCTGGTGGCAAACCGAAACGGGCGGCATCATGATCACGCCATTGCCGGGCGCAACCGCGCTCAAACCTGGGTCTGCAAGTCGTCCATTCTTCGGCGTAAAGCCGGCATTAATGGACGCAGAAGGTAATCTGATTGATGAGCTGGAGGCATCCGGCAACCTAGTGATTACCGGTTCGTGGCCAGGCCAGATCCGCTCGGTCTATGGCGACCATCAACGAGTCATCGATACTTACTACAGCACCTACACGGGTTACTACTTTACTGGTGACGGCGCGCGACGCGACGAAGACGGCTATTACTGGATCACCGGGCGCGTCGACGACGTTATGAATGTGTCAGGGCACCGCATCGGTACCGCTGAAGTAGAGAGCGCACTAGTGCTGCATCCAAGCGTCGCCGAGGCCGCCGTGGTGGGATTTCCTCACGATCTAAAAGGCGAGGGTATTTACGCCTACGTTACGTTGATGCAAGGCGACGATAGGGAGCCTGAAGTTTTGCGCGAGGAACTGATCGCTATGGTACGAAAGGAAATCGGCCCGATCGCGAAACCAGACGCTATTCAATGGGCGCCAGGACTTCCCAAAACCCGGTCCGGGAAAATTATGCGCCGCATATTGCGCAAAATTGCTGCAGATGAATTGGACAATCTAGGCGACACGTCAACTTTGGCCGACCCAACCGTCGTCGAGGACCTCATCACACACCGCATCAAGCAGGCATAAAAAAGCCGGCTGACGCCGGCTCTTGGGTCATGATCGCAAGATCTAATCGTCAGCATCTTGGGCTTGGTAGTTAGCCAATTCCTTGATCGACAACTTAATGCGGCCGCGTTGATCGACGTCTAATACCACAACCTCAACCTCCTGCCCTTCAGACAGATAGTCGGTCACATTCTCGACGCGCTCCTCAGCGATCTGGGAAATGTGTAATAAGCCATCCTTGCCAGGCAAGATATTCACAAACGCACCAAAATCTACAATGCGCTCGACCTTACCTTTATAGATACGTCCTACCTCGGCCTCTGCTGTGATTTCCTCAATGCGGTTCACCGCCGCATCTTTTGCCGCGCCATCCTCGGCATAAATGCGCACGCTACCATCATCATTGATATCCACTTCCGCGCCCGTCTCCTCGACGATAGAGCGAATGGTTGCTCCGCCCTTACCGATGATGTCGCGGATCTTATCCGGATGCACATGCAGGGTAACCATCGCTGGAGCGTTATCCGATAACTCCTCCCGTGACGCGCTAATGACCTTGTTCATTTCGTCGAGAATATGCACCCGCGCCTCAAACGCTTGTGCAAGAGCCGCCTCCATAATCTCTTCGGTAATGCCATCGATCTTAATGTCCATCTGCAGTGCTGTAACACCGACCGCGGTTCCAGCAACCTTAAAGTCCATGTCGCCCAGATGATCTTCATCGCCCAGAATATCCGTTAGCACGGCGTAGCGATTACCTTCTTTGACCAAGCCCATCGCAACTCCAGCCACTGGCGCCTTCACTGGCACCCCTGCATCCATGAGCGCAAGCGATGTTCCACAAACACTCGCCATAGAACTTGAGCCGTTGGACTCAGTAATCTCCGACACCACCCGAATGGTGTAAGGGAACTCTTCGGAGTTTGGCAGTGCCGCACTGACCCCACGACGCGCTAACTTGCCATGGCCAATTTCTCGTCGCTTCGGCCCGCTCATGAAACCAGCTTCGCCAACACTGTAGGGTGGAAAATTATAGTGAAGCATAAAGGTGTCTTTGTAGGAGCCTTCAAGCGCATCAATCAACGCCGCATCTCGCAGAGTACCCAACGTGGCAACCACGAGGGCCTGGGTTTCCCCTCGCGTAAACAGCGCGGACCCATGTGCCTTAGGTAATATACCGACTTCAACTTCGATGGGTCGAACGGTCCTTAGGTCACGGCCATCTATCCTCGGCTCACCGTTCAACACGCGCTGGCGGACCAAGTCTTTTTCAACTTTACTAAACACTCCGGCAACATCATCAACGCTGGGGTCGCCTTCGTTCGAGCCAGCGAGCTGGGCTAGCGCGGATTCACGCAGCGCTCGCACACGGTCTTGACGCTCCATCTTGTCGCTGATGCGATAGGCGTCGCCTAGTTCAGCTTTCACTACGCCTTCAACCTGCTCAAACAAGCCTTCATCTTTGGCTTCCGGCTGCCAGTCCCAAACAGCTTTACCGGCCTCGCTCGCCAGCTCTGATACCGCTGTGATGATCGCTTGCATCTCCTGGTGCGCAAACAGCACAGCACCCAACATCTGGTCTTCAGTTAATTCTTTAGCTTCGGACTCGACCATTAACACAGCGCCAGCTGTTCCAGCGACCGTCATGTTGAGATCTGAACTTTCGAGCACATCGTAACCTGGGTTGAGTAAATATTGTCCATCGACATAGCCCACCCGCGCGGCACCAATCGGTCCAGCAAACGGAATACCCGAAATTGCCAATGCCGCCGAGGTGCCAATCATTGCCGCAATATCTGGGTCCTGGTTCTTGTCGGTAGAGACAACCGTACAAACCACCTGTACTTCGTTCATGAACCCTTTCGGGAATAACGGCCGAATCGGGCGGTCGATAAGTCGCGAGGTCAGCGTTTCCTTTTCGCTAGGTCGACCTTCACGACGAAAGAACCCGCCTGGGATTTTTCCGGCCGCGTAGGTTTTTTCTTGATAGTTTACGGTCAGCGGAAAGAAGTCTTGCCCCGGCCGTGCGCTCTTCGCTCCGACCACAGTTGTCAAAACAACAGTATTTCCTATGGTGACAACCACCGATCCAGTCGCTTGTTTGGCAATTTTGTTGGTCTCGATGGAGACCTGCTGATCGCCAAACTGAAATTGTTTGGTTATTGGATTCAAATTTTATTCTCCGAGTAAGACCGCAGCTTTCGTGTGCGGTCAAATTTTTTGCACTAGTTCAATAAGAAGTTAACGACGCAGCCCTAAACGCTTAATCAAATCGCTGTACCGAGCGACGTCTTTATTTTTCAAATAGTCCAGAAGCTTACGACGCTGATTAACCATTCTGATCAGACCTCGACGCGAGTGATGATCTTTATGATGCTCCTTGAAATGTCCCTGCAAGGTGTTGATGTTATGCGTCAGCAACGCAACCTGGACTTCCGGGGACCCTGTGTCTCCGTCCTCAAGTTGGTATTCCTTGACAATTTCCGCTTTACTCTTGGCACTTAACGCCATTTTAGTCTCCTTAATACGCTAATTAATTTGCGATGGAACCGCGCATATTTACAGTACCAACGCGTCGTTTTAGCCAACGTTCTAGTCGTGCGCCACTAACCTTCGAGGCGCGACACGTCCATCGGCTAAAATTTCTCCAACGCCAAGAAAACGGTCGTCCGTATTCTCGGCTATTTCTACCAGCTGCACCCAGCCATTCACTGGAGCGTGTGCGACCTGCACCGGTTGACCCTGACGCACAAACCGCGCCGTTGTTTCAACCATTTTCACCGCTGGCCATTGCGCTACAGCACTAGCCGTTGGTTGCAGCAGAGCATCTAGGCCCTGCTGATCCTCGATCTGACACAACGCTTCCAGATCGATCATCTCCTGTTCGCAGTACGGACCTGCGGCACGTCGATGCAAGCTCTTGACATGCGCGCCACAACCTAAGGCATTGCCTAGATCTTCTGCAATACTTCTCACGTAAGTGCCTTTGCTGCAATGCAGCTCAAGCACCAGTTCGTCTGCACTAAATTCCGTCATTTCGATCCGAAATACCGTGATATCGCGCAATTTACGTTCTACAGCGATGCCTTGGCGCGCTAGCTTATACAAAGGCTGCCCATTATGCTTCAGCGCCGAAAACATTGGCGGCTGCTGTTTGATCTCACCGCGAAAGGCACAGATCGCCTGTTCAATTCCAGCAGCGTCTATTCCAGCTGTGCTGGCTTCGCCGATCACCTTACCGTCGGCATCGCCAGTATCCGTCATCACTCCCAATTTTATCCGGGCGCAGTACTTCTTGTCCGACTCCAGCAAAAACTGCGAGAACTTTGTCGCTTCGCCAAAACAAAGCGGTAATACCCCGGTGGCCAGCGGATCCAGGCTGCCCGTATGACCTACCTTCTGAGCCGAATAAATTCGTTTTGCTTGCTGTACGGCATCATTTGACGTCATGCCCGCCGACTTATTCAGCACCAGCACGCCATTCACCTGTCTGCCTCGCCGAGTTCTACCCATTCTGGTCAGGCCGCGTTGTATCTTCCGCTACAGCATCTGCGATGAGTTTTTCCAAACGCGGCCCTGACTCCAGCAACTCATCATAGTGAAAGCGCGGCCGCGGCGTCGTGCGCATCTTGTGTTGCTTGGCTAATTCAGAGCGAAAAAAACCAGCCGCCTTATTGAGCACGTCTAGCAATTCCTGTTTTTTTTCAGCTGAATCCACGTCCAGGGATGACACATAAATCTCCGCGTACGAAAGGTCCTTGCTCACGCGAACATCACTCACACTGACAAACGCACCAACACGAGGGTCGCGCATCTGTGTCTGCAAAATTCTGGCAATTTCGTCGCGCACGAAGTCGGCGACACGCAATTCTCGAGACATGTCAGCTTGTCTCGCCCAATACGAGGTACGTCTGCATACCAGCGTGCACTCGCAAGCTACAGCTCGCGCGCGATTTCCTTGGTGTCAAAGACTTCTATCGAATCGCCAGCACGAACATCGTTATAGTTGCGAACACCAATGCCGCACTCAGTGCCGTTGCGCACGTCGTTCACATCATCTTTGAATCTTCTCAACGACTCCAGTTCGCCTTCATAGATCACGACGTTGTCGCGCAACACGCGTATTGGCTTGTTTCGGTAGACAACGCCCTCAACCACCATACAACCGGCAATCTGCCCGTAACGCGGGGATTTGAAGACATCACGAACTTCGGCGATTCCAACGATTTCCTCGCGCACTTCCGGCGCCAACATGCCAGACAGGACAGCCTTAATATCGTCCATAAGTTCGTAAATAACACTGTAATAACGCAGATCAACGCCCTCGCGCTCCAACAGCGTTTTCGCACGCTTATCCGCTCGCACATTAAATCCGAAAACCGCAGCGCCGTAGGTGACCGCCATTGTGGCGTCGGATTCAGAAATACCGCCGACACCCGAACCGAGTACCTGCACTGACACTTCCTCGTTTCCGATGTCTGCCATAGCTTGCACAATAGCTTCTAAACTTCCACGGACGTCGGCTTTAACAACCACCTTGAGAATGCGCTTCTCGCCCTCCGCCATATTGACGAACATATTTTCGAGCTTGGCCGCCTGCTGCATGGCTTGTAACCGCTCCTGAGTTTTGTCACGACGAAATTCCGCCAGCTCCCGCGCAGAGCGCTCATCGGTGACAACCGCGAATTCATCGCCTGCGCCCGGCGTGCCATTCAAACCCAATACTTCTACCGGCTGGGCTGGTTCCGCGACCTTAGTCGCTGTGCCCTTGTCATCGAGCATAGCGCGGACACGACCATGAAATTCTCCGGCAATCACAATATCGCCTTGCCGCAACGTGCCATTCTGGATAAGTACTGTGGCTACAGGACCGCGACCACGATCCAATTGCGACTCAATCACCACACCCTGCGCCGGCGCCTCGATAATGGCGCCTATTTCCAACAGCTCGGCCTGGAGGGTGATGGCCTCCAGCAACGCGTCGATGCCCTCGCCGGTCATTGCAGACACTTTTATGAATTGCGTTTCGCCGCCCCAGTCTTCAGGCACCACGTCTTTCGACGCCAGTTCGTTTGTAACCCGATCGGGGTCAGCGCCCTCCAGATCAATCTTATTAATCGCTACTATCAGCGGCACTTCTGCTGCCTTCGCGTGTTGAATGGCTTCTTCCGTTTGCGGCATTACGCCATCGTCCGCGGCGACCACCAAAATAACAATGTCGGTAATCTTCGCTCCCCGAGCACGCATCGAGGTAAATGCCGCGTGACCGGGAGTATCGATGAAGGTGATGTCGCCATTATCCGTAGGAACGCTATAGGCGCCGATGTGTTGAGTAATGCCGCCGGCTTCGCCACTGGTGACGCGGGTATTGCGTATATGATCCAGAAGGGACGTTTTGCCATGATCCACATGACCCATCACAGTAACAACTGGCGCCCGAGCCTCGGTCTCCCCCTCAATCACCAACGAGGCCTCGAGCTGCTCTTCCAGCACATCTTCGCTGACAATCTTAATCCGATGGCCCATCTCTTCAACCACCAAAGTCGCCGTATCCGCGTCGATGGTCTGATTGATGGTCGCCATTACGCCAAGTCCCATGAGCGTCTTAATCACCTCACCGGCTTTAACAGCCATACCCTGCGCCAGTTCTCCAACGCTAATCATTTCGCCAACTTCCACTTCTCGCGAAATAAATTCGGTAGGTTTAAATTCGCCACCCTGCTGGTCGACCTGCAATGGCGTATCGCGTTGGGGTTGCCGTCGTTTAGTTCGACGTTCGGATTTTAGACTCAGTTCACGGCGACGATTATCTCCGCGACCAGCGCCACCGCCAGAGCGCTCTCGCCCACGGCCGCGTTTACCACCACGCTGCTCTGATTGCTCCTGCGCTTGGATATCGGCTGCCGAAACCGCTGGCTCATTCGGTTTCGCCGCTGGTTCGGGCTGCTGTGCCGCTGCCAGTCTCTCCCGCTCAAGTCGTTGTTCTTCTTCCAGTCGCTGCTGTTCTTCAGCGGCTTTGCGTTCGGTCTCTTCCTTGCGCTGCAGCTCGGCCTGACGGGCCTCCTCCTCAGCTTGGATGCGCGCCGCTTCCTCATCGCGGATCCGCTTCGCTTCGAGTTCGCTTTGAGAAACGCTATCCTCTTCTACGGCCGACTTTTCCGCGGCCTCTATTTCAGCACGCTTAACATAGGTTCGCTTTCGCCGCACCTCCACCGTGACATTGCGGCCGGCGCGGCCCTGGCCCGATTTCAGAGTGCCCGTGCTCTTACGCTTTAGAGTGATTTTCTCTGCCGGTTTTGCAGCGTCGCCGTGACTACGCTTTAGGAAGCCCAACAGCACCTGCTTCTGCTCTTCGGTTACAGCGTCACCTTCCGATTTATGGCCTAGACCCGCTTCCTGCATTTGCTTTAGCAAACGGTCGACCGGTGCGCCCACTGTATCCGCAAGTTGTTTAACTGTTACATCTGCCATCGATCACTCCAGCCGGCTC
>DEBN01000097.1:1119-3442 GCA_002348825.1 Gammaproteobacteria bacterium UBA2955 | reverse complement strand
GCAAACCACGGCTCGCGCGCTTTCAAAATCAATGCCGCCGCCCGCTCATCGCTTAAATCTGGGTCAATTTCTAATAACTCCGGAACTGCCAGCTCCGCCAGATCTTCCATAGTCACGAGTTCGTGCGCTGCCAACTTGTACGCTAAATCGCGATCCATACCTTCCATTTCTAGCAAATCCGCCGCGGGTTTGTTATCTCCCAAGGCTTCTTCACTGGCAATGGCTCGGGTCAGCAAGGCATCTTTTGCTCGATTACGAAGCTCATCGACGATTTCCTCGTCAAATCCTTCGATGGCCATGATCTCCTCTAAAGGGACATAAGCGATCTCTTCCAGAGTCGTAAAGCCCTCTTCAACGAGAACCACAGCGACCCCTTCATCCACAGATAGTGCTTCCATGAACTCGGAGATGAATTTGCTGGACTCGGCCTCAAGCTTTTCGGCTGCTTCTTCTTCGGTCATGATGTTCAGAGACCAGCCGCATAAATCACTCGCTAGCCGTACGTTTTGGCCTCCGCGACCAATCGCCTGCGCCAGATTTTCTTCGGTAACCGCAATGTCCATCGCATGGGTTTCTTCATCCAAAACGATAGAAGCCACTTCCGCAGGCGCCATCGCGTTAATGGTTAACTGGGCTGGATTATCATCCCAAAGCACAATATCGATACGCTCTCCGGCCAACTCTCCGGAAACTGCCTGCACTCTAGATCCGCGCATGCCTACACAGGCACCCACGGGATCGATACGGCCATCATTCGTTTTCACCGCGATCTTCGCCCTCGATCCTGGATCGCGAGCTGCGCCTAAAATCTGGATTACGTCTTCGGATATTTCTGGGACCTCAACCTTGAACAACTCCACCAACATGGATCGAGCGGTACGCGACAAAATCAATTGCGGACCGCGATTATCGGGTCGAATATCCACGAGCATGGCGCGCAAGCGATCGCCTATCCGAAATATTTCTCTGGGAATCAAGTGCTCTCGCGTGAGAATACCTTCGGCGTTATTTCCCAGATCCACAATTACACTGTCGCGACCCAACTTTTTGACAGTGCCGCTGACCAATTCATTAACTCGGGACTCATAGGCTTCGATAACCTGTGCTCGTTCTGCCTCTCGGACCTTCTGAACGATAACTTGCTTCGCCGTTTGAGCCGCTATGCGACCAAACGCAACAGACTCAACCTGCTCTTCAATGACGTCGCCAAGCACAGCACCCGGTTTGAAGCTCTGCGCTTGCTCGACCGAATACTGAGCCTCTGGGTTCACTTCCGCTTCTTCGTCCGCCTCGATCTCATCGAAATCGACTACCGTCCAGGTCCGAAACGTTTCATATTCGCCGCTCTCGCGATCAATGGCCACTCGAAATTCGGCCTGTTCGCCGTATCGTTTCTTTGTAGCAACGGCCAAAGCCGATTCTATTGCGCCAAACAGTACGTCTTTAGAAACACCCTTCTCATGCGATACAGATTCCACCACCAAAAGTATTTCTTTACTCATTTATTCGCCTCAATCAAAAGATGGCACTAACCGTGCCTTTTGAACATTTTCCAACGGCAGTAGAAATTCATTCTCTGCTTCTTGCACGATCGCCATTTGATCTTCCACCCCAGCCAAAACACCGGTTATTCGTTTACGCCCCTCAAAGGGGTAATTTAGTCGAACGTCAACGCGCTCGCCGACATGGTCGGTATAGTGTTTTTCCTTAAACAGCACTCTGTCCATGCCAGGAGAAGACACTTCTAAAGTGTAACGGCTGGTAATCAGCTCTTCCACGTCTAACAGGTCGCTTACGTGCTTACTTACGGTCGCACACAAATCCACATCAATACCTTCTTCTCGATCGATATAGATCAGCAACTTGCTGTACTTACCCTGGCTGAGGTATTCAACACCCCAGACTTCGCAGCCGAGTGATTCAACCGTCGGCGCGATCAGTTCTTCTATCTGTATCTCCCTAACATTCAATTACTTACAACCTCGCCTAAAGGAAACTGGTTAGGAGGTGTGCGCCAAATTTTGGCGCTGTCCGTTCCCCTAGACCCTTTATTACTGGCACAAAAAATGGGCCTTAAGCCCATCTTCTTTACGTGACCCTAGCTGATTTGAGATCCTCATACGGCTCTACCGCCGCACTGGCCTATCCAAACCAAAGAAGTCGTTCACGTTTAGACTTCAACCGCCAGTGCGCTCTGCAGCGCACCTCTCCTTACTCAAGCATTCTGCCCAAGTAATAAAAAGCCCCTAGATAGGGGCTTTCCTAAGATGGTAGCGGGGGCAGGATTTGAACCCACGACCTTCGGGTTATGAGCCCGACGAGC
>DEBN01000097.1:0-793 GCA_002348825.1 Gammaproteobacteria bacterium UBA2955 | reverse complement strand
GAGCTACCAGACTGCTCCACCCCGCATCAATAGGGACGCGAATTATAGGGATGCGGTACACGACCTGCAAGGCTATTTCTAGACGGGTTGGAGATGGTGCCGAAGGCGAGACTCGAACTCGCACGGGCGTACGCCCACTACCCCCTCAAGGTAGCGTGTCTACCAATTTCACCACTTCGGCAAAGTTTCCCGCAGCTAAAGCTGCGGGATGTCGTCTCCTTGTTCAGGCGCAGGTGCTGCGGGAATCTCCTCTCCAAGTGTCGGCACCTCCAACGGCGCCGTCGCTTGCGGAATACCGATTTGTCCCGCGCTCGCTGCCCGTTCTTTGGCAGTGTACGCAAGCCCAAACGCAATGACGAAAAAACCGACCGCCAGCCACGTCGTGACCTTGGTCATAAACGATGCGCCACCGGCGCTACCAAACATCGTGTTAGAGGTGCCACTGCCAAACGCGGCTCCGACATCTGCACCCTTGCCCTGCTGAAGCAGCACAAGGATCGTCAGCGCTAACGCGTCTACGATCAATAACACCAACAATACAGATTCTAAAGTACCCATTATTTAATCCCAATATTCGGCCACAAACCGGGCCAACTTACGCAGCGGCCGCAATGATCCTTGTAAATGTGTCCAACTGCAACGACGCACCGCCCACCAACGCACCATCAATGTCCGCTTGCGAAAATAACGCCGAAGCATTTTCGGCTTTGACACTGCCACCGTAAATAATTCTGGTAGCCGAAGCAGCATCGGCATCAAGCGATCGCAACACCGCACGAATACCTAAATGCAT
>DEBN01000011.1:8976-17594 GCA_002348825.1 Gammaproteobacteria bacterium UBA2955 | reverse complement strand
TAGTGGGTCGAGTGAACATCACGAACTTCAAATCCCGCGCGTTCGCGCGTCAAACCACCCGGCCCGAGCGCCGACACTCGACGCTTGTGGGTAACCTCGGACAACGGGTTGTTTTGATCCATGAACTGGGAAAGCTGTGATGAACCAAAAAATTCTTTGACCGCCGCTGCAACTGGCTTAGCGTTAATCATATCCTGTGGCATCAGGCCTTCTGATTCGGCCAAACTCAGACGCTCTTTAACGGCACGCTCAACTCGTATCAGGCCAACCCTAAATTGGTTTTCAGCCATTTCGCCCACGGATCGGACGCGTCGGTTACCCAGATGGTCGATGTCGTCCACCGAGCCCTTACCGTTTCGAATGTCTATCAGCGTTTTGAGAACGCTAACGATGTCCTCTTTACCTAGAGTCCCCTCGCCCTCGATCTCTTCACGTCCAAGTCGTCTATTGAACTTCATGCGTCCGACTGCAGACAGATCGTAGCGATCATTGGAGAAGAACAGGTTACTGAACAGATTCTCGGCCGCTTCTTTTGTGGGCGGCTCGCCTGGACGCATCATGCGGTAAATTTCGACCAGCGCCTCGAGCTTGTTGCGACTCGGGTCAATCCGCAGCGTATCCGAAACGAACGGGCCACAGTCCAGATCGTTGGTGTAAATCGTTTCGAACTCACCGACACCGAGCTCCAGCAGTTGCTCGATTACTTCCTCAGTGATTACCGTGTTACAGGGCACCGCTACTTCGCCGGTCGACGGATCAACCAAATCTTTTGCAGTGACTTGATCGAGCAGGTACTCGTTCGGCACCGCAAGTTTGGTCATACCGCTGTCTTGCAACAGTCTAACGTGGCGTGCGGTGATTCTGCGTCCAGTCTCAACGATGACCTTACCGTCGGCACCTAAAATATCGAAAGTCGCTACGTCACCGCGCAAGCGCTCAGCGATCAGTTGAACCGCTGCAGCGCCGTCATTCAGATAAAACGTATTGGTTTCGAAAAAAGTCTCTAAAATTTCTTCACTGGTATACTCCAAAGCCCGCAAGATAATGCTCGCCGGCAGTTTTCTGCGCCGGTCAATGCGCACAAATACGCAGTCTTTCGGATCGAATTCGAAGTCCAGCCATGACCCACGATACGGAATAACTCGCGCGTTATAGAGGAGCTTGCCGGAGGAATGGGTTTTGCCCTTGTCATGATCGAAGAATACGCCGGGAGAACGGTGCAGTTGCGAAACCACGACTCGTTCTGTTCCATTGATTACAAACGTACCGTTTTCGGTCATGAGCGGAATTTCGCCCATATAGACTTCTTGTTCTTTGACGTCTTTGACAGTTTTGTTTGATGACTCTTTATCGTAAATAATCAAACGCACTTTGACGCGAAGCGGAGCCGCGTAGGTGATACTGCGCAGCGTACATTCCTTAACATCGAAGGTCGGATCACCAAGCTGATAGTCCACGTACTCCAGCGCCGCGCTTCCAGAATAGCTAATGATCGGAAAAACCGACTTAAACGCTGCGTGCAAACCTGACTCGGCACGCTCTTCAGCGTCCTTTCCCACCTGCAGAAATTTGTTGTAAGAGTCGACTTGTATAGCCAACAGGTACGGCAATTCCATTGTCTGCGACAACTTGCCAAAGTCCTTTCGAATACGCTTCTTCTCGGTAAAGCTAAACGCCATGCGAATCTCCTACACTCAATTGCGAAAATTTTTAGAGCCCGTGCTCCAGGAAACAGCCAAAGGCCAGCGCTCGCTGTTCATCGTCAAGAACAGCGAGGCCGAACCTTGTCGCGAAACGAGAGCGCTGATTACTATTTCAACTCTACCGTTGCGCCAGCTTCTTCAAGCTGCTTTTTGAAGTCTTCAGCTTCATCTTTGGTTGCACCCTCTTTGATGGGTGACGGCGCTTCATCAACCAGCGCTTTGGCTTCTTTCAGGCCAAGCCCTGTGATGGCACGAACCGCCTTGATGACATTGACCTTCTTATCGCCGGCACCAGCCAGGACAACGTCAAATTCATCTTTTTCTTCAGCCGCACCGGCATCCCCCGCTGCTGCACCCGCTGCTGGGGCTGCTGCTACCGCTGCTGCTGCGGAAACGCCGAATTTCTCTTCCATATCGGAGATGAGATCAACCACCTCCATAACGCTCATCTCTGCGATTGCGTTTAATACATCTTCTTTGGACAGTGCCATTTTAGTTCTCCTAAATTCTAAAGCGATCTCTGTTGAGGTGTCTAACCTTCCGCCTGTTTCTGATCTCTGATGGCAGCTACGGTTCTGGTTAACTTGCCTGGCACCTCATTAAGGGTACGGGCCAATTTAACAACCGGCGCTTGCATAACGCTCATGAGCAAGGATCGTGCTTCGTCCAGCGTCGGCAACTTAGCAACACGATCGAGTTGATCGGCTCCCAGCATCTCACCGCCAATGGATAGAGCCTTGATTTCAAGGTCTTCAAGGTCCTTCGCATAATCCTTCAACAATCTCGCTGCGGCCCCTGGGTCTTCCTGCGAAAACGCCAGTAAGGTTGGGCCAATAAACGCGTCGTTGAGGCACTCGTATTCAGTACCCTCCACGGCTCGTTTTGCCAACGTATTTCTGACCACCCTGAGATACACACCACTTTCGCGCGCCTTAACACGCATTTCGGTCATCTCAGCCACAGTCAGTCCACGATAGTCTGCAAGCACTGCCGACAAAGCAGAGGCGGCAACCTCATTCACTTCAGCAACAATCTGCTGCTTTTGTTCGATTCCTAGTGCCACGTGCTTCTCCGTTTGATAAGGCCAAAGCCCCATCGCGTTTAAAACAGCTTCAGCTGTTTCCGTTAACGGCGCTCTGCCGTATTGCGGCGATTCTCGTTCGCTTTAAGCCTTTAGCAGACTTAAATCTCTGGAGAAGACATCATAAGCGCTCGAGCCAACGACTCATTTCACTCAATCCGCCTACTGCTCAGCGAGCAGTTCACCATCTGCGTAGGCAATTAAGCAGCGCTCCTGAGACTCCGCATTTTCATGCTTGTCTATGGACGTCGCTGCACCTACGGTTTTTGACGGCACCGGTCATTGCAAGCAAAAACCGGACCTCCAAAATCAAACCTCCGACTTTAGGCCTCCAATGAGCCTTGGTCGATGGAAATTCCTGGACCCATCGTTGTAGAAAGGGTCATCTTCTTCAAATAAATACCTTTTGCCGAAGCGGGTTTCGCTTTTTTTAGGTCGCCGACCAGCGCTTCGAGGTTTTCTTTTATGTGGCCAACTTCAAAACCTACTTGGCCAATGCTGCCATGCACAATACCGGCCTTATCCGTGCGGAACTGGACTTGCCCGGCCTTGGCGTTTTTCACCGCAGTTTCTACATCGGCCGTGACCGTGCCAGTCTTGGGATTAGGCATAAGACCACGAGGCCCAAGCACCTTGCCCAACTGACCGACGATACGCATGGCATCCGGTGTTGCGATGACCACATCGAAATCCATGTTGCCGCCCTTAATCTGCTCACCCAGATCTTCAAAGCCGACCAAATCTGCACCCGCGGCAGTCGCTTTGTCGGCGTTATCGCCTTGCGCAAAAACAGCGACGCGTACCGATTTTCCAGTGCCATGCGGCAAAGTGGTCGCTCCACGAACGACTTGATCTGACTTTCGCGGATCAACCCCAAGGTTGATGGACACATCAAAGGATTCCTTGAATTTTGCCTTAGATAGGTCATTGAGCAGCCCCACCGCTTCTTCAATCGTGTAGGCTTTCTCTGTATCTACTTTTTCCGCTATAGCGCGCATACGCTTACTTAGTTTTGCCATCTAAACGCCCTCCACATCTATGCCCGAGGCGCGCGCCGTACCCGCAATTGTTCTCACCGCTGCGTCCATGTCCGCTGCTGTTAGGTCCGGCATTTTGATTTTGGCAATATCTTCCAATTGCGCGCGGCTCACTTTTGCAACTTTATGCGTGTTCGGTGTGGGCGAGCCCTTATCTATGTTCGCCGCTTTACGCAACAAGACTGCCGCGGGAGGCGTTTTAGTTACAAACGTAAAACTCTTGTCCGCATAAACTGTAATCACCACCGGGATAGGCAAACCCTGCTCGACAGACTGGGTCTGAGCATTAAATGCTTTGCAGAAATCCATGATGTTGACGCCGTGCTGGCCCAACGCTGGGCCGACGGGCGGACTTGGGTTTGCCTGACCAGCTGCAACCTGCAGCTTGATATAGGCATCGACTTTCTTAGCCATTTTCGCTCCTTGTGGGTTCAGACGTGCGGCCTCGATTAACTCAAGTCCGTCACTCCCCTTTGTTATTGCGCGCGATCATTATTAACAGCGCGAGTGCAAACCTTACTCTAGCCCTTTTCCACTTGGCCAAAGTCCAACTCTACAGGAGTCGAACGACCAAAAATTGTCACCGCCACTTGCAGGCGGCTCTTTTCATAGTTCACTTCTTCGACAACGCCGTTAAAGTCATTAAACGGACCATCCGTTACCCGCACAATTTCCCCCGGTTCAAATACCGTTTTAGGCGTTGCTTTTTCGCTTCCAGCGGCCACTCGATCCAGAATTGACGCCGCCTCGCGCGGCGTTAACGGGGCTGGCTGGTCGGCTTTTCCGCCGATAAACCCCATAACTCTCGGCGTCTCTTTAACCAAATGCCAAGTATCGTCGTTTAATTCCATTTCAACTAACACGTAACCGGGAAAGAATTTGCGCTCGCTGCGCCTTTTCTGCCCGCCGCGCATTTCTACAACCTCTTCCGTAGGCACGAGAATTTCACCAAAGAGATCGCGGTGATCGGACAAATTCACCCGCTCTTGAAGCGCTCGGGCTACGTTTTTCTCGAAGCCCGAATACGCATGAACCACGTACCAATTCTTTGACATCAGGTTATCCGATTATGGAGCTGACGATCCAGCTCAACAATGAGTCCAATCCCCACAAGATCAAGGCGAACACCATCACAATGACTAAAACCACTAAAGTGGTTTGGGTGGTTTCTTGGTTAGACGGCCAAACGACTCTTCGAATTTCCGTTCTCGCTTCCTTGGTAAGGCTCCATATCCATTGACCGCGCTCTGTTTGAACAGCAACCAGTCCCGCCAATATAGCCGCCGCGAGTATGGCAACGACGCGAACAAGCAATGACACTTCTTGAAAGTACCAATTGCCGACTACGCCCCCTAGGAGAAGCGCGACGACGATCGACCACTTAAGCCAATCTAACGTAGTTCCGACACTCTTTTCCGCGCTCATATTCGCCATCCCTTAGGCCAACCTTTACCCGGTCCCAGAACCCTTACCCGTTCAAACCTGCCAATCGCTGGCAGGCCAGGAGGGAATCGAACCCCCAACCTGCGGTTTTGGAGACCGCTGCTCTGCCAATTGAGCTACTGGCCTAAACTGGGCTGTGGATTTCTCTGAGCTCTTGCCAAACGTTAAGCGATGACTTTAGAGACGACACCAGCACCTACGGTGCGGCCACCCTCACGAATCGCAAAACGCAACCCTTCGTCCATCGCTATCGGACAGATCAACTCAACAACCATGTTCACATTGTCACCCGGCATCACCATCTCAACACCTTCCGGCAACTCACAGGCCCCCGTAACGTCCGTCGTGCGGAAATAAAACTGCGGTCGATAACCCTTGAAAAACGGCGTATGTCGCCCTCCCTCATCCTTCGACAACACATACACCTCCGCCTCAAACTTCGTATGCGGCGTAATCGCGCCCGGTAACGTCAGAACCTGTCCACGCTCCACTTCCTCGCGCTTCGTGCCCCGCAACAAAACACCAACGTTCTCACCCGCACGACCTTCATCCAACAGCTTGCGGAACATCTCCACACCCGTACACGTCGTCGTCATCGTCTCTTTAATTCCGACAATCTCAATCTCGTCGCCAACCGTCACAATACCGCGCTCAACTCGACCCGTTACAACCGTGCCACGACCTGAAATCGAAAAAACGTCTTCAATCGGCATCAAAAACGGCTGATCAACCGCTCGCTCAGGCTCAGGTATATAGCTGTCCAACGTCTCTACCAACGCCTTTACCGCCGTAACACCCAACTCGTTGTCGTCCTTGCCCTCCAACGCCATCAACGCACTGCCCATAATAATCGGCGTGTCGCCCGGAAACTCGTACTGCTCCAAAAGATCAATAAGCTCCATCTCTACAAGCTCTTTCATCTCTTCGTACTCTTCGGTGCCCACGCCACCACAGTCTTCCGCAAGCAAATCCGCCTTGTTCAAAAACACGACAATCTTCGGTACACCTACCTGCCGCGACAGCAAAATGTGCTCGCGAGTCTGCGGCATCGGCCCGTCTGTCGCTCCACAAACCAGAATCGCACCATCCATCTGCGCTGCACCCGTGATCATGTTCTTCACATAGTCCGCGTGACCTGGACAGTCAACGTGCGCGTAGTGCCGTCCTTCGCTTTCGTACTCAACATGGCTGGTCGCAATCGTAATACCGCGCTCTCGCTCTTCCGGGGCGTTATCAATCTGCGAAAAATCTCGCATCTCGCCTCCGAAAACCTCCGCACATACCTTCGTCAACGCCGCCGTCAGCGTCGTCTTACCGTGGTCTACGTGTCCTATCGTCCCGACGTTTACGTGCGGCTTATTACGTTCAAATTTTTCCTTGGCCATGTTTGTTCCTTTAAGTGAATAAGATCTACGTTCGAATTCGATCCATTACCGACGCTGGCACATCTGCATATTTCGCAAATTCCATCGTATACGTTGCCCTACCTTGACTGCTGCTGCGCAGATCTGTGGAGTATCCGAACATCTCCGACAGCGGCACTTCAGCACGCACTACCTTGCCCGCGGGATTTTCTTCCATACCATTGATCATGCCCCGACGCCGGTTCAGATCTCCAACAACATCTCCCATGTAGTCCTCTGGCGTTACCACTTCTACCGACATAACCGGTTCCAGCAGGACAGGGCTGGCCGCCATCGCAGCTTCTCGCAGCGCCATTGCGGCTGCAATCTTAAACGCGATTTCAGAGGAGTCCACTTCATGAAACGACCCGTCGATCAAAGTCGCTTTTACCCCAATCAATGGATGGCCCGCGATGACGCCATTTTTCATTTGATCAGTAATGCCTTTGTCGATTGCCGGTATATATTCCTTCGGGATAACACCACCCACAATTGCATCGACGAATTCGTATGCGTAATTACCCTCTTCGTCCTGCAGCGGTTCTAAGCGTAATTTGACGTGACCGTATTGCCCGCGCCCCCCAGACTGGCGAACAAACTTCGCTTCATGCTCGATGTTGGCTTGTATGGTCTCTCGATAAGCCACCTGAGGCTTACCAATATTCGCCGCCACGCCAAATTCCCTCTGCATCCGATCAACGATCACTTCCAGGTGCAGTTCACCCATGCCCGAGATAATCATTTGACCCGTTTCATTGTCAGTTTCAACGCGGAAAGATGGATCCTCCTGCGCGAGTTTACTAAGGGCCACTGTCAATTTTTCCTGATCGGCCACAGACTTCGGCTCTACCGCAACGGAAATTACCGGATCCGGAAATTCCATGCGCTCCAAAGTGATGGCTTTTTCCTTGCTGCAGAGGGTTTCACCCGTGGTGACATCCTTAAGCCCAATCGCCGCAGCGATATCTCCCGCGCGAACTTCCTTGATCTCCTCGCGGTTGTTGGCGTGCATTTGCACCATTCGACCAATACGCTCGCGTTTGTCTTTGATTGGGTTGTAGACCTGATCGCCAGTCTTCAAGACGCCGGAATAGACTCGAAAAAAGGTCAAGGTGCCGACAAAGGAGTCGGTAGCGATCTTAAACGCCAGCGCCGCGAAGGGCGCATCGTCTGCGGCCTGACGCGTCGCCAGATCACCGTTATTTAGCGTGCCCTCGATCGCCTTAACCTCGGTGGGTGCTGGTAGAAACTCTACTACCGCATCCAAGACGGACTGTACGCCCTTGTTCTTAAACGCACTGCCACACAAAGCCGGAACGATCTCATTGGCCAGCGTACGTATCCGCAAGCCCTCGCGCAGGTCCGCTTCATTAAGAACGCCCTCTTCAAGATAGCGATCCATCAACTCTTCGTTGGCTTCAGCGGCCGCTTCCATCAACTCCTCCCGCATACTCTGCGCGGTGTCTAAGAGATCCGCTGGAATATCTTCGGCGCGGTGGCTTAATCCCTGATCGTCTTCGTTCCAGTAGATCGCACGCATGGTGATCAAATCGACTACACCACTGAACTGTTCCTCAGAACCAATCGCAATCTGCAGCGGCACAGGATTTGCGCCCAATCTTTCGCGTATCTGCTCTACCACTCGGGTAAAGTCAGCGCCTTGTCGATCCATTTTGTTGACGAATACAACTCGCGGCACCTCGTATTTATCGGCCTGACGCCAAACCGTCTCGGATTGCGGTTCGACACCGGAGGTACCACAAAACACCACCACCGCGCCGTCCAACACGCGCAGGCTGCGTTCAACTTCGATTGTAAAGTCAACGTGCCCAGGGGTGTCTATGATATTGATCCGATGCTCGTCGTATTGCTGCAACATGCCGCGCCAAAAACATGTTGTGGCAGCAGACGTGATGGTGATTCCACGCTCCTGCTCCTGCTCCATCCAATC
>DEBN01000011.1:4610-8663 GCA_002348825.1 Gammaproteobacteria bacterium UBA2955 | reverse complement strand
TGCTCCTGCTCCATCCAATCCATCACCGCAGCACCGTCGTGCACCTCACCGATCTTGTGCGACAATCCGGTGTAGAAAAGTACTCGCTCTGTAGTCGTCGTTTTGCCCGCATCCACATGCGCGACGATGCCTATGTTGCGATATCGGCCAATAGGCGTGGTGCGAGGCATACGCGTTGTCCCGGGTTAGCGGAGCGGAAACTAGTAACGGTAGTGCGCGAACGCCTTATTAGCATCGGCCATGCGGTGTGTATCCTCACGTTTCTTAACCGCCGAACCGCGGCCGTCTGCCGCATCCATGAACTCACCGGCTAATCGAGCGGCCATAGACTTCTCGCTGCGAGAGCGAGCACTGTCTACTAACCATCGCATTGCCAAAGCTTGGCGCCGCGATGGGCGAACTTCGACGGGCACCTGATAGGTAGCGCCACCAACACGTCGAGACTTCACTTCCACCATAGGGGCTATCGCATCTAAGGCTTTCTCGAATACTTCTATGGGGTCGGCGTTGTCGCGTGCCTGCACACGGTCAAGGGCACCATAAACAATGCTCTCGGCCACGGCTTTCTTGCCGCTGACCATCACATGGTTGATAAATTTGGCAACCACCTGATTGTTAAATTTGGGATCGGGGAGAATTTCCCGCTTTGCTACTACGCGACGTCTTGGCATGTTTTTCTCCTTCCTTCAGGTCTTCCCTAAAAGATTAGGGCCTTACTGAGAGTATTTTGGCAATGAGGCTTGGGCCTCCGTTATGGCTGTGAGAGCGTTACTTCGGACGCTTGGCTCCATACTTGGAACGGCCCTGACGCCGATCCGCTACACCAGATGTGTCCAACGTTCCGCGGATCGTATGATAACGCACCCCCGGTAGGTCTTTGACCCGACCACCGCGGATGAGTACTACGGAGTGTTCCTGCAGGTTGTGCCCTTCACCCCCAATATAGGACGTTACTTCGTATCCGTTCGTTAGCCGCACACGACAAACCTTGCGCAGCGCCGAGTTGGGCTTTTTCGGTGTGGTTGTATACACCCGTGTACAGACGCCGCGCTTCTGCGGGCACGCTTGCAAAGCCGGCACGATGTTTTTAACCACTTTACGCTTGCGCGGTTTTCTTACTAACTGGCTTATTGTTGCCATGTTCGATCATTCTCCACTCTTTTTTACCGCCGCGTGACCCTGTCACACCGCGGGGGCCGCATTCTAATCACGCCCTTGGTAATTCTCAAGACTGTTTACACAGTAGCTCTCTAGTGCTCGGCAGCAGGGTTCAGCCTAATCCGAACCCTGCGCCGCCAAAGCTTCACTTAGCGCCTGCTCGATCTCATCCGCTGTTGCAGTCTCACGGTCACCAGCAGCCAACTCTTCTTCACGCTGCCGTTTGCGGTCTGCGTGATAAGTCAGGCCCGTCCCCGCTGGAATCAGTCGGCCCACAACCACGTTCTCTTTGAGTCCACGGAGATAGTCTTTCTTACCGGTCACCGCCGCTTCAGTAAGCACTCGCGTTGTCTCCTGGAAAGATGCGGCAGAGATGAAGGACTCTGTTGCCAAAGACGCCTTGGTAATTCCCAGCAAAATACGTTGATACTCCGCTGGCGCTTTATCCTCGGCCAACAACTCAGCGTTGAGTTCGCGGATTTGCGCGTATTCCAACTGCTCACCGCGTATCAGGTGTGAATCACCCGAATGGGTAACCTCGACCTTACGCAGCATTTGTCGGACGATGACCTCAATGTGCTTATCGTTAATGGTTACACCTTGAAGGCGGTACACCTCCTGAATCTCATTAACAATGTACTTGGCCAACTCTTCCACGCCTTTAAGACGCAAGATGTCGTGAGCGCTGAATGGACCATCGCAGACGATTTCGCCCTTTTCGACCTGCTCGCCGTCGAAAACGCCGATCGTCCGCCACTTGGGAATCAACGTTTCCACCGGATCGCCGTCCGACGGCGTTATCACCAAGCGACGCTTGCCCTTGGTTTCTTTACCAAAAGAAACGGCGCCCGTCGCCTCAGCGAGAATCGCAGGCTCTTTCGGCTTTCTGGCTTCGAATAAGTCCGCAACCCGCGGCAGACCACCGGTGATGTCACGCGTCTTCGAACCTTCCTGCGGAATCCGCGCGATAATGTCGCCTATACCGATCTTTGATCCATTCTCGGTATTCAGGATCGCGTTATTCGGCATAAAGTAATTGGCAGGGACTTCACTGCCTGGCAGCATGACGGCATTCCCCTTGGCGTCTACCAATCGAACCGCAGGGCGTAGGTCCTTGGCGGCACTCGGGCGATCTTTTGGATCGAGCACCGTAATATTGCTCAATCCAGTAAGTTCGTCGGTTTGGCGATTCATCGACAAACCTTCTTCCATTTCGTGGAATTCAATAGCGCCGGCCACTTCCGCAACAATCGGGTGGGTTAGCGGATCCCACTGAGCGATCACTTGACCCGCATCCACAGAATCCCCTTCGTTAGCAGACAACACCGCACCATACGGGAGCTTGTATCGCTCTCGCTCGCGCCCATGATCATCGGCTACCGCCACCGCACCGGAACGACTCACCGCAACCAGTTCGCCTGTCTCTCGCTGCACGGTCTTTAGGTTGTGCAGCCTTACGGTACCGCCGTGTTTGACTTGGATGTTGTCTATGGCGGACGCACGCGACGCAGCGCCTCCGATGTGGAACGTCCGCATCGTCAACTGGGTGCCTGGCTCGCCAATGGACTGCGCAGCGATTACACCCACCGCCTCGCCAACGTTAACAAAATGCCCGCGGGCAAGGTCACGTCCATAGCAGGCTCGACAAACCCCGTGAGCCGTTTCGCAAGTAATCGCGGACCGCACCCACATTTCATCAATACCCATTTCGTCAAGGCGATCTACCCACGCCTCGTCAATAAGCGTACCGCGTTCGATCAGTACCTCTTTGCCATCGGCGGCGTGAATGTCTCGCGCCACTGTGCGACCCAATACGCGGGCCCCCAGAGGCAACACAACATCCCCGCCTTCAATAATTGAGGTGACAAATAGGCCGTCATTGGTGGCGCAGTCCTGATCTGTTATCACTACGTCTTGCGCGACGTCCACCAACCGGCGGGTCAAATACCCCGAGTTCGCGGTCTTTAACGCCGTATCGGCCAATCCTTTTCGGGCACCGTGCGTAGAGATGAAATACTCATTTACGGTTAAGCCTTCGCGGAAGTTGGCGGTGATCGCGTTTTCAATTATGGATCCATCCGGTCGGGTCATTAATCCACGCATACCCGCTAACTGACGAATCTGTGCGGGTGAACCACGAGCCCCAGAGTCAGCATAAATGTAAACCGAGTTGAATGAGGTCTGTTCCTCGTCCTGGCCCTCTTTATTGACCACCGACTCTTTGGAGATGCCATCCATCATGGCGCGAGCCACCAGATCGTTCGCTCGCAACCAGATGTCTACAACTTTGTTGTACTTTTCACCTTGAGTCACCAAGCCCGACGCATACTGCGACTCGATCTCTTCGACCTCTGACTCCGCTTCCGCAATGATCTTGCTTTTTGCCTGCGGGATGACGAAATCCTCGACGCCAATCGAGGCGCCAGACGAGGTCGATCGCGCAAAACCCGCATACATGAGCTGATCCGCAAAGATAACCGTATCCTTCAGGCCACACCGGCGATAACAGTCGTTGATGAGCGACGAAATCGCTTTCTTATCCATGGCCTTATTGACCATATCGAAAGGCAACATTTTCGGCACAATGTCATACAACAACGCTCGACCCACGGTGGTTTCGTAGACCTGAGATTGAGCCGTTAGGGTGCCGGCTTCATCCACCGAGTGCTCCTCTACACGCACCTTCACGCGCGCATGCAAGGCCACCTGCTGAGCATGAAAGGCCCTATGCACTTCATCGATGTTCGCAAAAACCGCACCCTCACCAAGCGCATTAATTTTTTCCCGCGTCATGTAGTAGATGCCCAAAACAACATCTTGCGACGGCACGATAATGGGCTCCCCACTTGCCGGTGACAAAATATTATTGGTTGACATCATAAGCGCACGACTTTC
>DEBN01000011.1:532-4213 GCA_002348825.1 Gammaproteobacteria bacterium UBA2955 | reverse complement strand
TACGCACTACAGACCAAGGGGTGCAACTGAATTGCCTTACCTTCGATTAAGACGGGCTCAAATGCCTGAATACCTAGACGGTGCAAGGTCGGGGCTCGGTTTAGCATTACTGGGTGCTCGCGGATTACGCCAGCTAAGATGTCCCACACATCTGCCGTTTCGCGTTCTACCATCTTTTTTGCAGCCTTAATGGTAGTCGCCAACTGCAGTTCTTCGAGCTTGCCAAAGATGAACGGCTTGAACAGTTCCAATGCCATCTTTTTCGGTAGGCCACATTGATGCAGCCTCAGTGTTGGCCCACAAACAATAACGGATCGGCCAGAGTAATCGACTCGCTTACCCAACAGGTTTTGGCGGAAACGCCCCTGCTTGCCCTTGATCATGTCGGCCAAAGATTTCAGCGGACGCTTGTTCGAGCCGGTAATCGCTCGACCCCGTCTACCGTTATCCAGTAACGCATCCACCGATTCCTGCAGCATACGCTTTTCGTTGCGCACGATAATATCGGGCGCAGACAGGTCCAATAGGCGCTTCAATCGGTTGTTACGGTTGATCACGCGACGATAAAGATCGTTGAGGTCAGAGGTCGCAAACCGACCGCCCTCCAGTGGCACTAAAGGCCGCAAATCGGGTGGCAACACCGGCAGCACGGTCATAACCATCCACTCCGGCTTGTTTCCCGACTTTACGAACGCCTCCATGAGTTTGAGGCGCTTGGAAAATTTCTTGATCTTGGTTTCGGAATTAGTCGCCGGTATTTCTTCGCGAAGCTGCGCGATCTCAGCGTCCATATCAAGATTCAACAAGAGCTGCTGAACCGCCTCAGCGCCCATACGCGCGTCGAATTCGTCACCGTATTCCTCGAGGTTCTGGTAATACTCCTCATCTGTGAGCAGTTGCCCAACCTCAAGATCCGTTAAACCCGCGTCGATGACAACGAAGGATTCAAAGTACAGAACTCGCTCAATGTCTCTTAGCGTCATATCCAACAATAAGCCTATGCGAGACGGCAGCGACTTAAGGAACCAAATATGCGCGGTAGGGCAGGCTAATTCAATGTGGCCCATGCGCTCGCGTCGCACCTTGGTCAGCGTTACTTCGACGCCACATTTTTCGCAAATAACACCTCGATGCTTTAAACGCTTGTACTTGCCACACAGGCACTCGTAATCCTTCGTCGGACCAAAAATTCGTGCACAAAATAGGCCGTCGCGTTCCGGCTTGAACGTACGATAGTTAATAGTTTCCGGCTTTTTTACTTCGCCAAAGGACCATGACCGGATCATTTCCGGTGATGCCAAACCAATGCGCAACGCATCGAATTCTTCTACGCCGCCTTGGGCCTTTAACAAATTAAGTAAGTCTTTCACGATCTTTCCTCATTCTTTTTGGACGCCAGCCTTCTCGGCTGAGTTACGCCTAAACATTCTCTGTTCAGGCTACCCAAGGTCACTAATCGGTTTCCAACTCGATGTTGATCCCGAGAGATCTAATCTCCTTGACCAACACGTTGAAGGACTCCGGCATACCCGGCTCCATTTTAAAGTCACCATCCACTATATTTTTATACATTTTGGTACGCCCATTTACGTCATCAGACTTAACCGTCAGCATTTCCTGCAACGTATAAGCAGCGCCGTAAGCTTCCAGCGCCCAGACTTCCATCTCTCCGAATCGCTGGCCACCGAACTGCGCCTTACCACCAAGCGGTTGCTGGGTGACTAAGCTGTATGAGCCTGTCGACCGCGCATGCATCTTGTCGTCAACCAGGTGGTTGAGTTTCAGCATGTACATATAACCAACCGTAACTGGTCGATCAAAAGCGTCCCCCGTACGACCATCGTAAAGCGTTGTCTGGCCGCTGCTTGGCAATCCAGCCAACTCCAGCATCACCTTGATTTCCTCTTCCTGTGCGCCATCGAATGCTGGCGTTGCAAAAGGTAAGCCCGTGCGCAAGTTATCGGCCAAGTCCAAGACCTCGGCGTCGCTGAGAGATTTCAGATCAACCGGCGAACTGCCAACCTGGTTGTACACCTCTGTCAGGAACTTGCGCACCTCCGCAGTTTTTCGCTGTTCCTCTAACATCGCGTTGATTCGATCACCGATACCGCGAGCGGCCCATCCCAGATGCACTTCCAAGACCTGCCCTACGTTCATACGCGACGGCACGCCCAGTGGATTAAGGACGATATCTACCGGCTCGCCATGTTCATCAAATGGCATATCCTCGACCGGCATAATTACGGAGATTACGCCTTTGTTGCCGTGACGCCCGGCCATCTTGTCGCCTGGTTGAATGCGACGTTTAATCGCAAGGTAAACTTTGACGATTTTCAGCACGCCTGGCGCTAAATCATCACCGCTCTCAAGCTTGCCACGCTGGTCCTCATAGATTGCATCTAACGCAGCTCTGCGTTCTGCTAAATGAGCTTCAGCTTTCTCGATTTGCGCATTCAGACTGTCGTCTTGCATGCGAATGCGGAACCAGTCGTCTCCACCAAGGGTTTGCAGAAAGTCACTATCGAGCTTATCGCCCTTGCTTTTACCCGGCGCGCTAGCGACCTTATTTCCAGACAGCGCACGCTGCAGTCGTTCGTAGGTAGCGGTTTCAACAATGCGATATTCGTCGTCTAAATTCTTACGAATTTCCGCCAACTGTGAATACTCGATGTCCTTCGCGCGCTGATCTTTTTCCACACCGTCGCGAGTGAACACCTGAACATCGATTACCGTTCCCTTAACGCTGCTCGGCACACGCTGGGACGAGTCTTTAACATCAGACGCTTTCTCACCAAAAATCGCACGCAGCAGCTTTTCTTCCGGCGTCAGTTGGGTTTCGCCCTTCGGCGTAACCTTACCCACCAAAATATCGCCCGCATTCACTTCAGCACCAATGTAGACAATGCCCGACTCGTCCAGCTTTGATAAGGCACCCTCACCAACATTAGGGATATCACAGGTGATTTCTTCTGGCCCTAGCTTGGTATCACGCGCGATACACGTCAGTTCCTGAATATGGATACTAGTGAAGCGATCCTCTTTAACAACCCGCTCAGAAACGAGGATCGAGTCTTCGAAGTTGTAGCCATTCCAAGGCATGAAGGCGATGCGCATGTTTTGACCCAGAGCAAGCTCGCCCATATCAATCGACGGGCCGTCTGCCAAAATATCCTGCTTCGCAATAACATCACCAGGCTTCACTAAAGGACGCTGATTAATGCAGGTATTTTGGTTAGAACGAGTGAATTTAGTCAGGCTGTAGATATCTACGCCCGCCTCGCCTGCCTCGGTTTCGGCATCCGCTACGCGCACTACGATGCGGCCCGCATCAACGCTGTCAACGACACCACCGCGGCGCGCAATCACGCAAACTCCGGAATCACGCGCAACGTTTCGCTCCATGCCGGTGCCGACTAATGGCTTCTCGGCTTTAAGCGTCGGCACGGCTTGCCGCTGCATGTTAGAGCCCATTAACGCTCTATTCGCATCGTCATGTTCAAGAAACGGAATAAGCGACGCCGCCACAGAGACTACCTGCTTCGGTGACACGTCCATGAAATTGACATTCTCCACCGCCGTCTTAGTGAACTCGTTGCGATGACGCACATCGATCATATCTGTGGTGAACCGGCCTTTGTTATCCACCGGGGCGCTGGCCTGTGCAATAACGTACTCCGCTTC
>DEBN01000011.1:0-120 GCA_002348825.1 Gammaproteobacteria bacterium UBA2955 | reverse complement strand
AGAAACCCGTACTCATTAGTGCGCGCGTACGTTGCCAAGCTGTTTATCAGGCCAATATTCGGGCCTTCCGGCGTCTCAATGGGGCACACCCGACCATAGTGGGTCGAGTGAACATCACGA
>DEBN01000075.1 GCA_002348825.1 Gammaproteobacteria bacterium UBA2955 | reverse complement strand
GCCCGCGTTTGACTCGAGCCGCGGCCGGTCTTCGTAGCGCGCGCTTGCCAGGCACGGTCCAGTTCTTCCGGGTCCAGCACTCGACGCATGCGCACTGGATACACTCGATCACCGATCGCGATCCGGCCGCTCTCATTACGCAACGCGACAGAAGACCAGAATTTTCCGTCGCAACGCGCACAGCTTACATAGAGCTTTTTTTGATCTGACATGCAATTCAGATTCACCGACCAAGGGATCAACGCTTGTACCTCGACCTGACATAAGCCAACGTTATTGACAAAGCTCCAGTCGGTTACCGGCTCGGTAGCCTCAGCAAAATGCAGCGGGCCTCCGGGCGTACGCTCGCACGGACAGACATACCAAAAGGTTAAGCCGCCTGCGGCTGCCAGCACTGCAACCAGCGAAACCGCGACAACCCAAAAACGACACGCCATAGCGTTCTCCAGCTTCCCTAATCATAGGTCGATATAAAATTTAAAGGTAACGGACTTTATCAGGGTATACCAAGGTTTTGCGCAAGTGGCCAACGCCGTTACTATCAATGTTTTACCCACAACAAGAAAACACAAACCATGCAAAACAACGCGTCTAAATTGCTCGATACCCTGTGGCAGCTGCAGCGGGATCCCGACTTCAAGGCCGGTGATATTTTATTGAACAGCGAATTGTCGGCGGACGAAGGTCAAGTACTGCAGCTGCAGCTGTTGGATCGTTGGTTGAATGAGGGCGAGGCTCTCGGTGGCTGGAAAATTGGCATGACCTCCGGCGAATCACGTGACGCCTTAGGAGCCGGCATTAGGCCGTTTGGCTTCGTACTCGCAAGCCGTCTATTGCCCAGTGGCGCACAGATTCCCCGCGCAAACCTATATCGCGGCGGCGTAGAGAACGAACTGTGCTTCATCGTCGACTCAGCCTTGGGCGAGGATGCCACTGCGGACCGCGCTCGAACCGCTCTACGTCGTGCCGCACCGGGGTTCGAAATCAACCAAAAGCGCCTGCCCCCAGGTTGCAACGCCGGCGTTCGCGTCGCGGACAATTTATCCAACTGGGGCATCGTGGCAGGAGCATTCGTAGAGGCGCCTGCCGATCTGAGCGATCTGACTGTTACTCTTTATCGGAACCCGAGCGACACGAATCCGCGCGCGGAACAATCCGTAGGTTGCGTCGAGAGCGCTGGCCACATCGACGATCACTACGAATCGCTTGCTATCCTTGCTCGACGCCTGCACGACTTCGGTCATAGCCTGCAACCCGACCAATGGGTTATCACCGGGGCCTACGAAAAACATCCCTTCGAGGTAGGCGAATTCCGCGGACACTTTAGCACCGGCATAGGCAACGTTAAGGTCACCCTAAGCGCCTAACCCCAACGCGTCCGCGTGTACCCAAAACTTAGGGCGTAGGCTAGTATCCCGCGCTCTATTAACAAGGATCAAGGCAATGGCGGCCAGCCAAGCACACGACATTGATGAGCCGGGACTGTTAAGTCTGTTAACTCGCGACGCTATAATCGTGATTGCAGCGCTTACGCTCTGGGCAGCTTCCGACGCTTGGTTCCAAGTCACCGGTCTTTGGGCCGCAGAGTTACTCAGCGCAGCCGATGGTATCGTTGTTGGCTATATCGTCGCCGCGATCGCCCATGAATGGGGCCACTATCTCGGGGCTCGAGCGAGCGGAGCCCATACCACTCGAACACTGCCGAAGAACCTCACCAATTTGTTCCGTTTCAGTTTCGACTTCGATAACAACTCCTCTGCCCAATTTCACAGCATGAGCTTTGGCGGCTGGATCGGTCATTGGGCGATGCTGCTGCTGATTTTTATTATTCTTCCGATGGACACGCTGGGCCGCGCGGCCTTGGTGAGTGCACTTTTTGGTTTTGCAATTTTTGCAACAGTCGTCGAAACCGGCGTATTACGCAAGACATTCCGCGGCGCGAAACCCGCTAAGGCATTGGCCGAACTGTCGAAACAAAATCTACTTCAGGCCGGCATCGCCGGCTCGTTAAGTGGGGTCCTCGCATTCACTGCTCTGGCGTAAGCGCCAAACTTTACGCCTTGGATAGTGGGAAACACTCGACTCCAACTTCGGCCCATGAGCCGGTGTCTGAATACTGACGCCGAGTTAGGAAAAACCGATAGACAGCAGATTATCAACCGGTCGATAAAGTTCTTCCAAATACGCAACGTCTTCATCGGCGAGTTGAATTTCAACCGCCGCAACGAGTTGTTCCAATTGCGACACCTTAGACACACCCACAACCGGCGAGGCCACTCCCGGTTTATGCAGCAGCCACGCTACCGCGATCTGCGCCGGGGCTGTCTCATACTTCGCGGCGATTTCTATGACCCGCTCGGCTATCGGGAATACATGGTCACCGTGGTACAGGCCCTCGGTGCGCTGGCGATCCTGACCTTTAGATCGATCGGTGCTGCCACCACCAAATCCACCCTGATAGGATCCAGCCAGGATACCGCGAGCCAGTGGCGACCACGGAGTAAGGTCAACGCCGGTACTCAGGCAATAGGGGTTCATCTCGCGCTCTTCCTCGCGATACACCAAGTTATAGTGATTCTGCATTGAAATGAACTTGGTCCAACCATGCGCCTCAGCGGTCATTTGCAGCTCCGCAAATTGCCAAGCGAACATAGAAGAACCACCAAGGTACAAGACCTTACCTGCCTTTACCGCATCGTTGAGCGCCTCCATGGTTTCTTCAATGGGCGTGTCCACATGCCCGGGTACCCCGTGGGGGTGCCGGTGAATCACCAGTTGGTCAATATAGTCATGGCCCAGGCGTTTTAAACACGCATCGATACCCTCGCGTACATGCTTGCGCGACAACCCCGCCTGATTAGCGCCGCGCCCCATGGGCATGGCGATCTTCGTAGTTAACACGTATTCATCTCTGGGCAGCAGTTCTTTCAGCAGCGCACCCACCACCTCCTCGGACGCACCAAGACCATAAACGTC
>DEBN01000064.1:7410-11067 GCA_002348825.1 Gammaproteobacteria bacterium UBA2955 | reverse complement strand
GCTTCTGGAGGGATATTGGCGCAGCCAGTTGTTTGTAAAGAACCGGCCAACAGTACAAGTGAGATGAGGTATTTCATAAATTTTTACGACCGCTTAGATCGCATCGGATTTAGCTGAAGAAAAAGTACAAGAATAAAGCATCGCCCAAACCACCGACGATAACGATCGCCCAAAATAATTTTGGATTTGCAAAGCACCAATTTACAAAACGGCTAAACATATAAACACATCGAACGAACCCAACCAAAAGCAACGACGCGGAATGACAGGGCGAGTAAGGCGAGTAAGGAGTGCACCTCCAATCTTCGTCGGCGCCAGACTCCGTTAACTTCTAAAGACCCCGGCGGTATCTCAAAGATCTGGGTTGCGCGGCGGAGCTTGAGACGAGGACAACCGACGGCCCTGCAGTTAAAGCTCACCAGGGAAGCCATCACCGGCCTTAGTATCAAACAGCTGAATCTTCTCATCAGCTTCTCATCGCCGCTAATGGGCACCAAGTGGGGATAAGTTCGTTGGTTAGGAGCTGCGAGGACGAAGACGGTATAGATAGGTTTGCGCGACGCTTTCGTTTTGTGGACGATTACCGTACTTGGCCTCCCACGCCTCAGAAAACAACGCGAAAATTTCCGGATCGTTAACTCTAACCGCCTCAAGTTCAAAGATTTCATCGCCTGAACGAAGTCGAACGTTGGGATTTTGTTCGATGTGTTCGACCCATGTAGCTTTGTTATCTCCTGCAAACACGTGCAGATAATCCACGACCTCAACCACCCAAAGATTGACCGAGTAAGGGTCACTCGCACTAGTTTCGAGCTGAATAATCTTATCTTGAGTGATTCTATCGAGCGACGGAGGCAGGGGTAGAACCCTGCCTTCTAGGGCACCGCTAGAAATAGGCAGATACTCTGCGCACCCTGAAGCGAGTAAACCTATCAAAACAGCGGTAATCAATTTGCGCATCCGTGCATTGCTCCTCTGGGGTTTTGGCAGCCCGCAGATGTTAACAGGCCGCGATGAAAAAGCTTCTAACCTACCTCTGGTCTCCACCAAAGGCCATTGCGCGATCTGTTTTCAACCAAAAGCCGCAGCCGGTACAAATAGGGTGGGTGGAGTAAGGCGTTGCGTAGACAAGCTCAGGGTTTTTGTGAAAGAAAAGGGCAACGTTGCCATTTCGATAAAGCTCGCGACCCGTCGTGGGTTCACCAAACCGCCGCGGCGTGCTCCGTTTCGCTGTGTCCGCGTTAACGGTTCGCTGCCCAGTACGATCGACGCGTTAGGTCCAAGTACTATCCACTCTCAGCAACAACTGCAGGTGCTGACGCAACGGTTGGTGTGGTGCCGGATGATCAAGATGTTTCGAGGAAGGAGAGGGCCTCTCTCACCCGGCACCACCATGTAAGCAATGCGGTTTTCGTGCCAACGTTGTTAAAGTGAACCCAACACGCGCCAGAGCGCCGTTCTTTTCGTTTTATTGGAGTGAGCGTGAGCCAATCTTCGAGGAACTTGCGCCACCGTGGGGCGACACCAACCCGTACCATGACGCGCCTGCACCAAATAAGCGCTCGGTCTCCGCTGGAAAAGTATGCCGAGGTTAAAAAAAGAGCAGCTATTGGCCGGGCAATATCGCCTTATGTGGCGCCCTACCAGTGCTGCGGCAGCTCAAGGAGGTGCCCTTTTTGCTCAATGGGTCTCATTACGATGGAATGCGAAAAACGCCAGCCCGTTCTCGAGTATTCGGAAAACTGGCGCTAACCAACCCAGTGCTTTCCTGTCGCGCGGTGTCAATTGGTTCTGCAAAGCGGCTCACCGCACTTTCTTTACATCTGCCTGGCTATCGTTGTTGCGCCTTCAGCGTTTCAGTCTGGCTACCGCTAATAAAAAAGGCCCAATTCTCATAACCTCCACCACAAGGTCTGACAACCAGTGACTGATTCATATTCAGTAACCGATGGCTAGACCGTCCTTGCGCATTTCCGTGGCGCCAATGTAGACCCCCGTTTTCGGGTCTCGGTAGATCGCTTGATAGCCACCAAACATCACACCGTTGCTGACGATCTCCACACGATGGCCCATTTTTCTCAAGGCGGCGACGGTTCCTGCACTCACGCCGGGTTCCAAATTTAATGTGCCAAGCAGGTCATCCTCACCATTGCCGGTTGGCTGACGGCCACCGATGTGATTCATGCGTGCAGCATCGCCGGCCTCCTGAGGGTTCATGCCGTAGTCGATCATATTAATCAAAATCTGTACGTGACCTTGGGGCTGCATGGAGCCGCCCATCAAACCAAAACTCATCAGCGGGATTTTGCCGCGCATAATGAAGGCCGGAATGATGGTATGAAAGGGTCGCTTGCCGGGTGCATAAACATTGGCGTGTTTGGGGTCTAGAGAAAACAATTCGCCCCGATCCTGCAACATAAAACCGAGACCATCCGGTACCAGACCCGAACCCATGCCGCGATAATTTGACTGGATCAGCGAGACCATCATGCCGTTGCTGTCTGCAACGGTTAAATAGGTGGTATCTCCTGCGGCCTCTAGTTTGGCTTCCCCCGGTTGCGGCTGCAGCATGGCCCGTTCGGGGTCGATCAGGTCAAAGCGTGCCTTGCCGTATGTTTCTGACAACAGCCACTCGGTAGGCACATCAGCGAATTTAGGATCGGCGTAATATTTGGCGACATCCTCAAACGCTAGCCGCTTCGCCTCGGTCAAATAATGCCAGACGCGCGGATGATCTCTGGGCCACTGAGCCAGTTGTGCGTGCTTTAAAATGTTAACCATTTGAAGCGCTGCGAAGCCCTGACCATTAGGAGGTAACTCGCATAGCTCAACATTGCGATAGCCCGCACAACTTGGGGTCACCCATTCACTTTTATGCGCAGTTAGGTCGGCCAGGCGTAAATCGCCGCCGATACGCCGCATATAAGAGTCAATAGCTGCGGCGATAGACCCCTTATAGAACGCGTCTCTGCCTTCTGCCGCAATCTGTGTATAAGTTTTGGCAAGCTCGGGGTTGCGGAAAATCTCGCCGGCCTGAGGCGCGCGAGGGGTAAAGTAAGTGCGCTTAGCGTTGTCGAATTCGTCGATCATATCGACTCGGCGATTAAAGGCGGCCTCAGCGCGCTGAAAGTAGTAGGCGATGACAGGGGAAACGGGGAAGCCCTCTTGTGCGTAGCGAATGGCCGGTGCCAGCACCGACTGCATGGGCAGCGAACCAAAGCGCTGATGAAGTTCAAACCAACCGTCCACGGTGCCCGGAACAGTAACCGGCAGGTGGCCTAGGGGCGGAATACTGCTGGCTCCGCCAAGCTGCTGACGCAATTGTTCCAGAGTGCGGGACTTTGGGCTGCGCCCTGAGGCGTTCAAGCCCTGCAGCCGCTGGGTCTTAGGATCCCAAACAATGGCGAATAAGTCGCCGCCGATGCCATTACCTGTGGGTTCCATAAGCCCAAGAGCTGCGTTGGCGGCAATGGCTGCGTCTACCGCGCTGCCACCGGCTTTGAGTATGTCGATAGCGATTTGGCTGGCTAGAGGCTGCGCTGTCGCAGCCATACCATTTGCAGCATAAACCGGGCTGCGTGACCACGCTCGGCCAACCGGACGCCCGCCGGGTCCTATCTCGGTCGCGGTTGCTGCATCAGCCCGTGCCGTCGTGAC
>DEBN01000064.1:0-7016 GCA_002348825.1 Gammaproteobacteria bacterium UBA2955 | reverse complement strand
GCGTGAGCGCATGGCTGCTCCAGTGAATTTTTGACTACCTTAACCGAGGTCAGGGTATTTGTATCGATCGGCCTGTGACGTAAGGATCAACAGCATGCTCTCGCCGAGCATCGCAATCCGTGTTGCACGTTGGCGATGTTGTTGACGGGTGGTGGCGACCTAGTCGCGAGGCATTGAATGGAGCCCAGCGCGTGTGCGCGAGAGCTATAGATCAGCGATCTCTGTTAGGAAAATCGGCGGGGTACAAAAAATCAGAAAGGGTTCGCTGGCATTGCTGTAGACGAATTTGCGGCGTTTTTTTAATTCTGCCTCCTCCGACCCGTTCAAAGCCCGAAGCCGAGCAAACAAGCGACCGACAGCAACTCAGTTATGCAGTTACAAGAATATTCAGAGCTATGGTTTCCGCCCAAGCGGTTGGAATGCCTCGGGAGGCCCGGACCGAGTTTTGCCAAAGCGGCGCAGCAGCGCACTTAGGATAGGGTTAGTCCCATTCGATATTCGGGTGGGACGCCAAAAGCCGTTGGGTCCGGCGCCCTTGTTTCCGCCAAAAGCTCCAGGCCTATGGCTCGATAGAAGTTCACCGCCGGGTTATCGGACAGTACATCAAGCTGCAGCTTCGCAAACCCTTGCTCTCGCGCGTTTGCGATTGCGTTTTGAATCAACTGATAGCCCACCCGTT
The DNA here is from genome assembly GCA_002348825.1 of Gammaproteobacteria bacterium UBA2955. GTDB lineage: Bacteria > Pseudomonadota > Gammaproteobacteria > Pseudomonadales > Azotimanducaceae > UBA4421. The sequence goes on along the minus strand of DEBN01000064.1, from coordinate 6,337 downwards.
TGCCGCGAAAGCCAGGCTTCACCGATAGCGCGTGGACATAATAAGTGTCATCGTTCAGTGCTGGGTTCAGCCAACTCGCACGTTCGGAACGCTTAAGAACTCCAGCAATGTCGCTCGGGTCGACCTTATCCGCAGCGAGCAAGTCCTGCCAAACTGGTCCGAGGGCGTTCTGCCGGATTCGGTATTCGGATCCTGGCATACCGATTTCGATGCCAATGAGCTCGTTGTCTTCGATAGCAACAGTTGTTGCATCGGCTGCGAACAGCGAGCCATCGCGATTCCAGGACCCTAGCACAATAGCGTCGAACAGATCTCTATCGGCGAAGTGGTATTCATAAGACACCGGGCCGGTAGCCCATACCAATTCGGGAATATCGCCCGCGTAAATATCGCGAATATCTCCACTGACTGGGATAATTTGCATCAGAAACCGTTCATCCTTTGTCTAGAATGCTCAACGAGTAGGCACACACCTAAAGATTTAGAGTGATGTGGCCCGCTGCAAAGGAATCTAGCACGTCGTGTGCTGGCGACCCAGTTTTTCAGTGTTCGCAGTTTTCGCGTTGTTGAGCACATAAATAGTCCAGCTGCTCCGCAATCGGCATCCAGCTCCGCGTACCGTGCCGGATTCACAGCCTTAGCCCTCGGGCGCGGCGCGTTTGCTCGGTACCTTTGATGATGCTTTCACCAATCACTGGGGGTAGTCTAGGGTTTGGGAGATTTCACGATAAGACATGCTGGTGGGGCGAGAGCAACTAAGTCCAGCGATGATCATCAAGATAAAGCTAAGAGGAGTGAGTGGGATGCGAAACCTCAGCCAAGTAGTTTGGTGGATGCTGTTAGTCGCCTGTTCGCAGGGCGCTTTCGCCCACAACCATGTCAGCGAAGAAGCGGAGCTGATGGATCTGGATGGACTGACAGCGGCCTTCGGTTGGGACTTTGACAGTACTGAAATCGTGACTGAAAAGGTCGCCGACGGCTTGTATGTCCTTTTCGGTGTTGGCGGCAACATTGGAGTTTCTTTAGGCGCGGATGGAGTGTTGATCGTCGACAATCAATTTCCTCAGGTGATGGACAAAATTGAGGCTGCGATTGCAGAAATTGGCGGTAAAGGAGTGGATTACGCGATAAACACGCACTGGCACTTCGATCACGCGGAAGGCAACAACGCCCTCGGACCCAAGGGTACGACCATTGTTGCCCACAGAAACGCCAGGACTGATATGGCCAGTGGGGGTGTCGTCAATCTAGTGATTTCCAAGTACAAGCAGCAGCCCTACCCAAAGCAGGCTTTACCGATTTTTACCTTTGACGATCGTATGCAGATACATTTCAACGATAACGAGATCGAACTGTTTCACTTTTCTCCTGCTCATACCAACGGCGACACCGCAGTAATTTTTCGCAGGCAGAATGCGATCCATCTAGGCGATGTGTTTAACAATTCGGGTTACCCGTTTGTCGATGTTGATAGCGGAGGAGGCATCGACGGCATGATAACGTTCTGCGAGCGAGCACTCGCTGAAATGGCTCCTGGTGCAATCATTATCCCTGGCCACGGTCCAGTAACAGACGCATCGGCACTTGCCCGCTATGTCTATATGTTAAAGACGGTACGGTCCCGCGTCGCTTCTATGATCGCGGACGGTAAGACACTGCAAGAAGTCATGGATGCGAAGCCAACCTCAGATTTCGATGCTGTTTATGGTCCGGAAACGGCATCTCTGGGCTTTGTAAATCGTGTTTACACGAGCTTGTCGAAGCAATAAGCACAGCTCAGACTGCGCCTGGCCAACGATTTCAAGGACGTTGCCGCTCCTCGCCATTGCCCTGCTGCTGATAATTGGCTGTTCGCAACGTCCAACCATTGCGCGGACCCAAACCCCCGACGCGTTGTCGCTACTCTGCTCCTTTGCCTCGAGAAAGCAGATGTTCGAGACGTCGGTAGTGCTCGGGGAAAAGCAGCTCGAAGGGGATCTTATGGTCTTCGATATTCGCCATAAGGTCTTCGTGGAAAAGATCACAGGGCCGGTGATACACGAAAACGGGTTTTGGATCTGGAGGACTGTAGCTAAGAGCGATTCTGTTACCACCTCGCGAGAACACAGAATTAGCAAGGCAAACTTCGTTTACGAAAGAACGTCATTAGTACAGATGGGCAATACTCCACCGTTGGCCACATTGAATCGAGGCAGATGCGAGCGCGTCTAACGTCTTTTGTCTTTCTCTCTTGGGTGTGTTCCCTGATTGGGTTCGTTTAGTTCTAATGAACCCGCCACGCGGGACAATGGAAAAATCCGGACGACGGCGCGAGAAAGCGGATTTTAAGCTTGGCAGCTCAACAGCGGGAGCGGGAGGTTCTTGCAGAGGCTTAATTCAATGGCCGTTAGTTGCAGTTTCGTAAACAGTGTCGCCTCTTCTGTTAACGACGTAATGCGCGCGCCGATGCGTAAATTATGCGGGTTCTACAGCAGGTATTTCGGCATGGACAAGAAAAATGCGAAACCGAAGAGTGTTTGCTCATTGATCGGCCATCTACACCGCGTCTTATGGTGCCTCCATTAATCGCTTGAGCTCGCCTAAGCAGTCTATTTCTTTGATTGCACTCGCCTCTGGGGCCAGTTCGATATTTGGTTAATCACCGAATCTCGCTTAGAGCATCTCGTGTAAATCGAACCCGTAAACGAGGAATCTACGGCGACTCGGAGTGGTATGCCAATCCAGCTCCATACATGCCCGTACCCTCTGCGGGCAATGCACAGACTCGCTGCATCCGCGTCTGTGTTCCATCTACAAACGTAAAGATCATATCCCCGCTATCGAGGTGTCGGCTTACCGTGTCGAACAGGTTGAGTAATCTGAATATTACCTTGCCCTCGCGATCGACTTTTATCGCACTTGCGAGGTTGGTGCAGGAACTTTGTATGTCTCTGGCTCCGTTTGAGAGCGTGCCGTCAATGCGGAAATCGTGGATCAGCCCTGCCGATGTAACGACCATTCTGTTGCCGCATTGTTCGATTCTTTCTGCGTGCCCAACAAATCCTGACTTAGCCAGCCACAGGCCCCGCATATCAGGAATCCCTGCCGCGATAGGCTCTCGACAATTGTGCAAGACGGGCATGGGCATGCGTGAGAAGCCACAATCTGGTGTGTAAGCCTTAGGGATTTCATCCGCAGATAGACCTTGGCCATCTAAGGTAGCCTGCGCGCAGTAGTTTAATTGGGCGCCGTCCCCGCTAAATACCCAGGGGTCTGTGGTATCCGCTGGGCGAGGCCAAAGGGTGAGAAACACGAGCAAACCAATGACCAGCAAAAAGCAGCCAAAGATAATGTAGCGCAGGGCAATTCTCATCTGCTCGTTCCTCAACCCAACCTATCAGACATCACTGATCGAAATATCGCCTGTGCGGGCAAACTCCGCAAGTTTGTGCGGTCATTTCTTTGTAGCGACCTTTCGGCTAATTCGATGTCAGTCGAGCATTTCACATGCTGAGCACCAGGCAGCTGTAGTGCTGGCCAAATCGTCGGCGGCGAAACTGCCCGAGCTTTGCTTCGGCATATCGCACATTCGCCAACAGCTTGGGAACATCAGACGTGCAAATGAGTTACCGCATTGCGCTGGATCGGTAGTTAATTTGAGATGGGCTTACCTACGCTCTCACTCGTATTTTTCTCTGAATTTATTAGCTAGCGCATCCAATTCGGTAAGTGCCGAAGCGGGGCTCTGGACGCCAATCGAGCTGTCGGTGACGTCGTTGGGTATTTGGGATCAGCGCGATGCCGACCAAATGGGTGAAGACCAACCACGCTCTTGCACAGTAGCAGGCACGTCGTTGGGGAGTTCGACGCCGCCGCTGTTGGCAAGCACAGTAGTCCAGCGACATGTTGGGTTCTCCAACACACGCGCGTAATAAAAAGCGGGTTGTTCGGCCGAAAAGTCTGGATCAGAGAAAGTCACTTCAAGCTCCCGAGCGCCTTCCTCGCCAGTGCGGTCGCAACTAGCGAGATCTACGCTGGCCGAGGTGTTGGGGCATTTACCTAACTCATTAGGCAGGCGGCTCCCTGAACAAACCACATCCCAGACGCGTTGGCGTTGTTCGCCATTCTCAGCCCAGCCCTTAACGATCTGTATGCGATCCAGTGGTGTGCCCGTGGGGTCTTGTGTTGCCCACACCCAAAAGCGCGGCGGGTTACCGGTTTTTAGATCGGACCCCATGGGCACGCCTCGCTCGTATGCAAGCGCGATCCGGTCATCCTTCGCTCCGAGGTCCTCGGGTAGATCCCCGCCAAAAAAACGAATGCGCATGCGCGAGCCGCTGGTGCCGAATGTTTCGCGTCGTTGCAATGCATCGAAGACATCGGCTCGGGTATTGGCTTCGGCCCATACGCCGGCCAAACCGCCAGGTGAAAAGCGTCGCATTGCACCCGCCACAGGGTGATCCGCCGCTAAAAGACGCTCTACGGCGAAGCCAAGGCCTTCGGCGGGCTTGAAGCGTGCGGGAATGCCCTTAGGCACGTAACCCGGATCGGAAAAGTGAGTGTCTGTAGAACCTATGACCCCCAGCTTGTAAGGGTTAATCGTGTCCGTGGTTCCCAGTGCGAGGCCCTCGAGTAATATGTTGCGCAAGAACGAGCTGTCGCGCGCGCAGCGTTGATCGTCCGCTCCTTTGCAGGGCGGAAAAATGATGCCGTAATCGCAATCTTCATCTGACGCGCCGACGCTGATTTGGCATTCGGAAGCGCCCTTTTGTTGGGTTATCTCAAACAGCCGTTCGATCTGCGAACGTCGTTCAAGGTCAGTGCTGGAATAGGCAGAGCCGTCTTCGTCGGAACGGGAAAAAGCCAAGCCCCAGGAGTAGTTGGTGTTGTGCGGTATGGTGAGCACCTCGCAGGGCTCGACACAGTTGGCGTCGAGCTGATCGAAAAATTCTTTTTGGTTACGCACATCCAATGAAGAAATGGCGTGGGGAATGACGTCGGAGCCGCGGAAAATAACATTGCGGTGCAGCATGCCCATTTCCGTGAGCAATGATGAAAATTCGTAACCGATTAAAGCGGTGAAGCGGCCTGGCTGATTGTGTGCGTTAGCAACTGCCTGAACCCTTTGCCACGTATCAATAGCGTTGGATTTACAGCGCGCATCGTCACCGCAGATACCGTAGGCATGTGGCGCGGGCCTGACGCCCGCGGTTGCAAAGGCTTGGGCCAGCATGGTGGCTACATCAAAGTCTCCCGATCGCATGTCTCGACATTGCTGGAGGCCGAATTCCGGCGCGTCCCGCAGCATGGTGCAGGGAAGTTGTACTTCAAACCCCTCGGCATGGTCTGTAAGTGCCACGAAATCCAGAGGTGTTTGAAGTTGGGCCTCGTCGCCCGTAAGTAGCTTTATTTTCTCTCCCTTCGCGAAGCGATACGCGGTGTTCGGGCCAAGGCGGTTACCCCCGGAGTATGCGTCCGCCGACCAGCTGGTATGTACATGTAGATCGCCGAACAGCGCAGTTCGGAGTGGATAGCGTTCGACGTCGACAGTAGGCGCGGGTGTTGGAGGTGCCGAGATATGAGTTTCGAGGACTTTGTCTGCGTCGGAGCAGCCAATCAACAGGAAATAAAGGCTCAACAGCCCAAATATTTTTTTTGACCTATTCATTTCTCTCTCTTCGTTTTCTGCTCGCATCAGCTAGAAGTGCTGAAGCTGGGCATTGAATGTGCTTTAGCACATCACCAGTAAACGTTTCTGCTTGCATTGGAGAGCTATTTAGGCGGCTGTTCTGATCTTCCCAACTGAAAGTAGCAGCGAGATCCAACAGGGTGAGGAGGGCCTGGTATTTCATTATTCTTCCTCTCCAGACTCCTTCTTGCGGCTGTTAAGAACCAGCGGCGGCAGTACAAACAGCAAAGGCAGCAAAAATAATCCTGCGTTTGCACTGGCTTTGAACACCATAAAGCAACAGTAGAGTGCTAAGACCGCAATTAGGATTTTTTGTAGCTGGAGCATGATTGAACCATACCTAAACAACTGCATCGGTGCACGGATGCGCTGTTCGCGTGGGCGAGCGACCTCAGTTCGCAAATTTCTAACGGCCGAGGCTTTTTGGTGCTCTGGTTTATAGGTCGTTCAATAATGGAAAAAGCCACGGTCTATGAGAGTATTTTTTCTGGCTGCAATGGCACTGTTGGCGCCACAAGTAGCGGTCGCTGGTCATCATGAGCAAGCCCTAAAGCTGGTCAAGCGTCAGGCTGATGCATTGATGACCGTGACTTCAATCAATCTCGGTGATAACGGCACGACTATTACAGCCGCCGGAGATATGGGTGAGTACGGCAAGGGTTATACCAC